>JAVCCL010000043.1 GCA_030765505.1 Candidatus Kaelpia imicola
GCTGTGTTGCGAAACGTATTTGGCGAAATACTCATCAAGCCAGTGACCTCCACCAATGTACTAGTTAATGATAAATCATTTACTGATTGGCTCTTCTTTGCGCGAGCTTAGAATAAGAATAGGTAGCGTGTTTCTATCAAGAGGTAGAACATATCTCTGTATTCCTTTTTTGCAAAGCTCTCATATTATATGTAATATATTGTAGAGCAATTACGAAACATTATTAGATTAATTTTTGTTTTGTCTGATTATAAATTTCCAAATTGATATGTTAGTAACAATTGAAAATTAATTAAGGAAATTATACAACTGAAATTGAAAAATTTTCTCTACCGCGGTGTTTCCTCTAAAATAATAAACTGTCTGCCAAGATGCAGCATTAAGGCTCGTGTCCTTTGTAAATTCTGAATCTGGAGAGGAATAGTTAAAATAAATGCTCCGCCGTTTTCTCTTCTTCCTTCGCTATAAACTACCAAGGCATGAATGTTAACCTTAGCCCCATTCCCTTGTTCAATTATTTCTATCCCAGGAAGTTCTGAGGCCATATTACCTATCAGTTCTTCTCTGGCACCGGTTACAGGGATAAGGAATAAAAACCGGGATTCATGCGTTGAGGTAACAACCTGGCTAACTGATATTCCCTGAGTATAGTGTCCTATTGGAATATTGAGTGCTTGAAATTCCCCAATTTCCTCATCTGAAAATTCCGCTCCTCCTTCATGCCAGCCAGTAACATCATCATGAAGAAGACCGGATTCTGTAGTAGTCTGAAGGAGTGAAAACTGTGCATCTCTATCTCTTAACGCCATCCCTGTATTTACCGCAGCAGAAGCTTCACAGGCACCACTAGTACCTAAAACAACTATTCTCTCACCCAGTACTTCTTCCTGCATAAGCGAAAACACTCTGGGAGGCATATCACCGTCTTTCATCGTAACATAAGTTGCTCCCATTGCTTTTAAATCGTCTATAATCCTTTGATGTCTTGCTCTCTGTAAAATTACAAATCTGGTCTTACTTAAATACTCATCAACAGTTTCACCATAAGCAGCTGCAAGTTTAGGGACAGCCGACTCAGGTAATTCATAAGGCGCAATACTAACAGGTTGGGGAGCATTAAATGTCCAACCACCTATATAGCCGTCAGGAGTATAATGTGCAGGAATGTTAAGAATATCTGGTGAGGTTGCACCGGATTCCGGGAAAGAAAACATTCTCATACTTGCAAAACTCCAGCCGCCAATCTCACCTAAAGCTGTAGAAGTAGTATTCTCAATAGTGTCGAATTTTATAAATATTACTCCTTTAACTTCATCGCGCCCAATTCCTATATGTTCCCACTCTAAAACTTTTAACACATCCGCTATCGTGTCAGGGACATATCTTTTGCCTTCAGAGGAACAGAACTCTTCAACCTGATAATATTTCGGAAGAATCATACCCTGAGAGGTAAATAGCGTCCCGGGTATTGCACCTGCTGAGGAATCTCTCCCTGGACCTTCTTCTCCCTCCAGGACAACAACATAGCCGGTTGTTTTACATAATTCCACTAATTGATTTTGAGCAGCTCTTACTGCTGCAAGGTCCATCTTAGCTTTGATATTTGATACAACTGGCTTAGCATCGCTTACAGGTGCTGCCTGACCGCTCCCAAATTTGGCAGCAATTGATGCTGCTAGAGCAACACGTAATACTTCCATTCCCGGCTGTTCAAAAATTGAAGAATCCACTTCTCCAAAAAGTGAATTTATCTCAACTTCTCCTGCCTGTTTAAAACCATAGTCAAATTGGCTATCGCCATTAGGAGTAAATAATTGAATTTGAGGAACTGACTGTATAGGTTCTTGAGTACGCCTTAGCGATAATTCAATAGAAGTATTATTAAAAATTAATTCCGGGAAAATTATAATTAGTCCCAGAATACATATTAACTTTTTAATCATATCACCCCCTCTATTAATTATAGCACATCAGGGAGTTTCTTCAAGTATCCCTACAGAATTAAATGACCTAAAGTATTCCATTGCGCTTTCATAAGCAGCGTTCCAAATTAAAGCTCTATTTGCTTCCGGAATTTCGCCAAAATCACCACGGATGATATATTTATTTGCCCATTTTATAGATTTATCCATAAACCTTTGGTCTGAATCATGTTTAGGTCTTTCCTTTTCTCCAAAATTATCCCAGATCCATTGCTCTACTTCTACCCGCATAGCTGGAGGTATATTATCTAACATAATATCTTGCCAGTTGGTAGCAACATTAGCTTTAAAAATCCCGCTGGCAACGAAAAGAGCCAGATTTTCTGGCGAGGTCGATGAAGTACCATGCTGGACAGGAACAACCCCTAACGGGGCTATATCATCTTTAACTTCACTCGTCCTCTGTAAATCAATTCCCAGCTGCGGCACCCTATTTCCATCTGCATCATGAGACCAGCCATGTTCGGTACCATTATGAATTGCAAGCATATCAGGATTAATACCTCTTTTTTGCAGCGCTCTGGTAAATGTTGTTGCCTCTAACACTGTTGTTAATACCTGAATATTTTGTTCTGGATTTTCAGGATCAGGCACTGTATGCCCAATTTCACCTACCTCAACCTCTAATCCAACTCCCTCCGGGATAAGTTTGGCTAATCGGGCTGTAATATTTATATTATCAAGAAGCTCAAGATAGGTCGTTATTACCGCAGCTGTTGCTTCACCAATCCCTTCTATCTCTTGTAATTCCTCCAAACTGCTAAATTCACCATGGTCAATAATTCTCTGGGCGAGCACATCTGCGACATCCGGAATAAGTTTTAAATCATCCAATGATGAACCATTCAATCTTTCGACTAACTTTAGAGGATCTAATTCCATACAATGTGAAGGATCAAGTGCAATTGATGAAAATCCTGCTTCAACTTCTGCTCGTACTAATGCTTCAGCTTTAACGATCTCTTCTTCTGTATTTTTCTTAACAGCTACATGATCTCCATGAATTGCAAAAGGAACATTTAGTCCTAACTGATATGCATAGTAGCGAATCTTTTCTACAAACTCAGCTGGAGTTAATCCCACATATGCCTTTTTCAAATCATTATAGTCAACCTCTACATTTATTTCTGACGCTGCAAGTTCAAACATTATCGGAGTTTTGGCATCCATAGCCGCCTGCATAATAGCAGGAATTATTATATCAGGAACACTTCGGGGATTGACGGCCATAATAACTGCCTGACGCCCGCTTTCTTGAACAATAAAAAGAATTTCTGCCGATGAAACTAACATAGGATGAATTTGAAAAAACCTATCTTCAGTATGCACACGCCGACAAGTATAATTAGCAATATTTTCATTATGAGTTATAAGAGAAAAAACCAAGAGAAAAGATGCTAATATTACTTTAGAATTTATGTTCCGCATTTTGCCCCCCCTTCTTTTTAAAGTTAACATTTAACTCCTCATCACATTTATAGCATACTTAATAAACTGTGTCAAGGTCTTGTGAAAAAATCTTACTTGAGGTTCAATATAAGGTTTTTGGTCCATACAGCAATAGAAGCAATTAAACCAGATTATGTTTTTCAACAGTAAGTATTGAGTTCTTATTTTTATGTTTTTTTCTGTAAAATTTTATATCATACGCAATATGTATTTTCAATATTATAGAATAATTGCGAAACATTATCCGACCAATTTTTGCTTTGTCTAAATTATAAATTTCCAATTTGACACATAAATAGCATAGATATATAGTTAGAATCAACAAGGAAACCTTTGAAAAAAACCATAAATTATGAAGTCTGTTTGTTAACTGCTGAATAGTTATGAAAAAGAAGATTAATAAAACCGTAATAATTTTAAGCAGCATAGTTATTAGTTTAGGGTTGATTGAGATTTTGTTACGATTAACCAATTATATCCCGTTTGATCATAAATCTATTAATGACATTCGTTCTTTCATTTATCACCATGAGGATATTGGCTGGTGCTCCAAAGATCCCGACCTATACTGGCGTTTCAATGAAGGTTCTTATGCTATGGGTGAAATTATAGGCCAGCCGACAACCCTAAATATTAACTCGCAGGGGATAAGAGGACCTGAAATTACAAGCGAAAAAAAGAAGAATAACCTTCGTATCGTTTGCTTGGGAGATTCAACTACTTTAGGCTGGGAGATAGATTACAAGTATACTTATGAACAGCAGCTGCAATCTTTGCTGAATGAAAAAATGAAAAATATTCATTTTGAAGTGATAAATGCTGGAGTTAACGGATATAGCGCTTATCAAGGATATCGTCTGTTAAATAAATATATCGATTTTTGGAAGCCCGATATAATCACCGTTTACTTCGGTGTTAATGACCATTTTGAAGCCAAAAGGTTTTATAACCAAATTGAGAATAGTGTAGTCAGAAAAATAGATGAAGGCTTGAGAAGTACCTCATATCTCTATAGTTTATTTAAAAAAATATATTTGCGTAATCAGATGATAACCTCTGCTAAAAAAAGAACGGGTTTACAAGAAAGAGAGTTGGAGAATGAATATAGGAATAACTTAGAATTGATTATTGATTTAGCAGAAAAGAATAAAGCAAAAGTTATTTTCTTAACCTATCCTGTCTCTGAAGAAATCTATAACGATGAGGTTTTTCCCTATAATAAGTTAATACTAAAAACAGCGCAGAAAAGAGAATGCCGTTTGGTTGATCTTGTAGATGCGTTTAAAGAAAACAGAGAAAATAAAATTTTTTATGACAATATTCATCCAACTCCTTTTGGGTATAGTATTATCGCTAAAAAATTAGCCGAAGCAATATATGAAGAGATAAATAATATCTAACAAATAATTTTACCTGACATTTCTAAAATGCAGGTGAACTCAATCGTTATATGAGCATCAAGAACTATTTTATTGAGAAATATGGATATCTCTATAGAGACTTAAGACTTAAATTCGCCATTATAAAAGCTCGCTGGTACGATAGGCTGCTGGGTATAAACGCTGGCAATCTCTTTAGAATAACCGAGGATAATAGCCTTTATAAAGATATGGTTGATTACTGCCCGACTTTTTTTGGCCGATTGGAGAAGATGGCGGCCTATTTAAGGCCAACGGAGGACGATGTATTTGCAGATCTAGGCTGCGGTAAAGGAAGAGTAATTTTTTTTATGGCCCAGCAGAAAATAAAAAAGGTTATTGGCGTAGAGTTAAATCCGGAGCTTTTTGCCATTGCCCAGATGAACTTAAAGAGCCTTAGACGCAAAAATTCTCCGATAGAACTTTTGAATATCGATGCTGCCTATTTTGACCCCATAGAGATTACCGCGGTCTTTTTATTTGATCCCTTTGGCCGAAGAACACTGGAACGGGTTCTTAGTAATATAAAGGACTCTTTAGCAGCAAATCCCCGTAAGGTTCGTATAGTATACTATAATACACGATTTCGGCAGCTTCTAGATGATCAAGACTGGCTGATTTATGAAGGATTTATTGAAAACTCTGCATGTCTTGTCTGGCGCAGTAATTTAAAAAATAACCAAAGCTGACATTAATTAGTAGAAACATATAGCTATAAAAGAAGAAAATCATATAACAGTTTAATTCAGCGGATATGACTATACGTCCTTCGGGTTTGTTCAGGGTGCTGACTTTTTGTATTAAATGAAATCTATATATAGATGCAAATAAAATATATTATTGTTTCTTTAAAGAAAATTATTAAAAAAACTTTCTGGGCTGCTGTATTCTCTATAGTAATATTAGAGTTATGTACAAGAATATTTTTATCTATTTCTTTAAATAAGTATTTTAATAAAGATATTCCTTTTTTATATAAAGAAAATATTTTGGAAATTAAACACTTTTTTATAAGAGGATCAGATTGGACAGAATATGACCCTCTCTGTTATTTTATACCTCGAGAGGGATTGTTCCGTTACCCATCCGAAAGGGGGTGGAATTGGGGAAATCCTATTAAAGAAAAGAAAAAAGATGAAATAAGAATCATATCTATAGGAGATTCAACTACTTACGGTAATTGGGTAACATATAAAGAGTCATATCCGTATTTATTAGAACAGCTTTTAAAGAAAAAATATTCCAATAAGAGCATAAAGGTTTTAAATGCCGGCCTTCCCGGCGGATCGTCCCGGCAGATTAAAAGATTTTTTCAATTGTATCTTATAGATTATCAGCCCGATATTGTTATATGGCGAAAAGGCGCAAAACTGACGGATAGATATGAAATACCGAAATTAACTGCCGCTAATTATAGGATTAGAAATCTTATCTGGTCAGGGTTATATCATCTGCGGATTTTTCGAGTAATTGCTGTAATAAACGACAGAGGTTATTCTAAAAAACAGAAATGGTATCCTGCAGTTGATAGAGTATATGATTATATAATGGGTCTAAATCAAATTTATAAACATAATTATAGTAATGGCTACAAATCAGATTTTTGCATAGTTAAGGAGATATGCAGGAAAAATAAAATAAAATATGCCTTAGCGGTTGACTATCTGCGGAGAGGTTCTGACAACGAATTGTACAGTGATTATCGTGAATATAAAGATAAAAAGATTGAGCCTGCTGTAAATACTTTCAATGCTTTTAAGCAAAGGATAGACCAAACATCCATAGATAAACTTTTTGTTGATAGCTGTCATCTAACAGAGATAGGCACTCAGACATTAGCAAAAGAGATATTTGATTTCTTAATAGACAATAATTGGATAGATGATTTGATTCTAACAAAATAATCCAGCTGGCTCCTATCACGCCGCTAAAGAAGATTTATAGTAGAAACAGGCTTCGCAGGGCAGCTGATTTTTGTGTTATCAGCATTGACCAGCTCAGGAGAGTTTGTATTTAAAACCTTATAGCTATTTAAGAGTATAAATAGTAAGATTGTGAAGAAGAGAAGGTTAACATTACATCAGAAGGCTGAGCTTGCTATGAGAGAAGCGGTGAAGCATAAGAGAGAGGTCCGTCCGCTTCTGGTATAGGAGGATGGCAGGGTTAAAAAATCAAGCTTTAATGGACAAAATTAACTTTAATAAATAGTGAGGGGTAGTTTTTAAAACAGCTATAATTTATGAAGACAGAACTCTCTAATTTTATCACAGAGATTATCGATAAAGATTTACTTGGCGGTAAGTATGGAGAAAAAATCCATACAAGATTTCCTCCTGAGCCTAACGGCTATCTTCATATCGGCCATGCTAAATCTATCTGTCTTAACTTTGGCTTGGCCGGGAAGTATAAAGGGTTATGTAACCTCCGTTTTGATGATACGAATCCCAGCAAAGAAGAGGTTGAGTATGTTGATTCTATAAAAGAGGATATAAGCTGGCTTGGTTTTAACTGGGAGGATAGGGAATATTTTGCATCGGACTACTTCAAGAGGTTTTATCAGGCTGCTCTAGAGCTTATAAAGAAGGGTAAGGCTTATGTCTGTGATTTATCAACGGATGAGATAAGAGAGCACCGCGGTACGCTTACAGAACCTGGAGAGAATAGTCCTTATAGAGATAGAGTAGTCGATGAGAATCTAGATCTATTTAAAGGGATGAGGGAGGGTGAGTTTAAAGACGGCTCAAAAGTATTGCGGGCTAAGATAGATATGGCCCATCCTAATATGCTCATGCGTGATCCGGTCTTATATAGGATCAAAAGAGAGCATCACCATAGAACTAAAGACGGCTGGGTGATATACCCGATGTATGACTTTGCCCATTGCTTAAGCGACTCTTTTGAAAAGATAACTCATTCAATCTGTACTCTTGAGTTTGAAAACAATAGGCCCTTATATGACTGGATATTAGATCAGCTTGATTATTACCATCCCCAGCAGATTGAGTTTGCAAGGTTAAACCTCTCCTTTACTGTTGTGAGTAAGAGAAAGTTATTAGAGCTGATTAACTCAGAAGTTGTAACCGGCTGGGATGATCCCCGGATGCCGACAATATCAGGTCTTAGGCGGCGTGGCTATACTCCGGAGTCAATTAGAGATTTCTGTTATAAGATAGGGGTATCTAAGGTAAATAGCCGTATTGATATAAGCCTGCTTGAGAACTCAATCAGAGAAGAGTTGAACAAGACCTCACCAAGAGTTATGGCAGTGCTTAATCCTCTAAAGGTTGTAATAGAGAATTATCCCGAAGATAAGATTGAAGAGCTTGATGCGGTAAATAATCCGGAAGATGAGTCTATGGGGGTAAGGAAGGTCTCTTTCTCCCGCATTCTCTATATCGAAAGAGATGATTTTATGGAAGAGCCTCCAAGTAAGTTTTATCGTTTATCGCCAGGACGTGAGGTAAGGCTGCGTTACGGCTACTTTATAAGATGCAAGGAAGTCATAAAAGATGATAAAGGTAAGATAGTTGAGTTGAGGTGCAGCTATGACCCCGAAACCAAAGGAGGAGATGCTCCGGATGGCAGAAGAGTCAAAGCGACTCTTCATTGGGTCTCAAAAGAGAGTGCAGTTGATGCAGAGGTCCGTCTCTACGGCCATCTCTTCTTAAAACCTAATCCTGATGAAGCAAAAGAGGGAGAAGACTTTAAGTCTAATCTTAATCCCGGCTCTCTATCAGTTATTAAGAATGCTAAGCTTGAGAGTTCTCTTTCTGATGCAAAGAAAAGCATAAGGTATCAGTTCGAGAGAAAAGGATACTTTACTTTAGATAAAGATTCATCTAAAGATAATCTGATATTTAACCGTATTGTCTCTCTGCGTGACAGCTGGGCCAAGATTAATAAGCAGCAATCTTAACGGTTGTTTTTTATCTTAAGTGTCTTTAAGAAGTCAGGGTGAGCTTTGTCAAATCCTAATTCCAGAGCCTTTAGACAATACTCTTTTGCAAGACTGTATCTTTTACGGATAAAAGAAGTTACAGCCAAGTTGTAAAATGCGCTTGCGTCATTAGGGTTTATCTCTATAGCCTTTTTATAGAGAGGTAGAGCTTTATCTATCTCTTTCTGAGAACTATATAGGTTTCCCAGATTTGTATAGGCTGAACCGTATTGAGGATTGAGCTCTATTGCTTTTTCAAAGCTCGCTATTGCACTCCTTATATTACCTTTAGTTAAATAGATAAATCCGAGATTGTTATATGTCTCTTCATTATTTTTGTCAAGATCAAGAGCCTTCTTGTAGCATAAGTATGCATTATTTATATCACTCATCTCTCTGTATTCACAGCCTAAGTTTATGTATGCATTAGTACTTTTAGGGTTATATTTTATTATATGTTTGTAAAAGGTTATCGGGTTCTTCCAGTAATTATTCTGTCTATATGTAAGAGAGGAGTAAGTCGTTATTAATGAAACTAAGAATAGATAGATTGAAATTTTAAGCTGTTTGGATTTATCTAATTTTTTAATCAATTTTGTAATTAAAACTATAAATATTAGGAAGAATCCTATTGAAGGAATATATAGATAATGTTCTGACATATAAAAAGGCAGGGGATAGAAAATATTTGATACAGGAATTAAAGCAATAGAAAACCAGAGAATAGAGAGACTCAATACTCTATCTCTATTTTTTGTTTTAAGTGCGTAATAGATAGAACCTATAAATATGAATAGGCCTAAAAGTGTTTTATAGTAACCCCAGGAGAATGTAAGCTTGCCATAATCAAAATGTAGGCCGTAGGGTATAATAAGTATTCTCAGATAATCTACTATGGCTACAAAAAATCCCGGGATTCTTTGAATGAAGTTTAGAGAGATTAGATTAGCTATTAATGATGATTCAATAATCGAACTTCTTATAAATAGGTATATGAATGTTACTATTGTTAGAGAGACAATTTTAAGTTTATCTATTTTTAAATTAAAGATGTAGTGATAGCAGAAGATTATCAGGACAAATATTAATGCACTCTCTTTTGATAGCAAGGATAGAATATAGCTTATAAGTGATAAGCTAAAAAGAGTTTTTGATTTTTTGTTTGTACTTTTTATATACAGCATGAATCCGGTTACTACAAATAGGGCGACTAAAATTCCTGCTCTTCCAGATAGATATGTTACTGAGTCTGTATGTATCGGGTGGGATATATACAGCAAGGTTGTTAATAAAGATAGTAATCTGTTTAACAGCAGTAATCTTAAAAGCCAGTATAAAGATATTCCAACAAGTATATGTAATAGTATGTTGAATATATGGTAGTATCTGACGTTTAATCTATCCAATGAATAGTTAAGCATATAGCTTAGAGTTGCAAGCGGGCGGTAGAAATTATATCTTTTTCCTGCTCCTGCACCCCAGTCAGATTTAAATACTTCGGCTATTTTGGTAGGAGATTTTACGTAAACATTGTTTTTAATTAGAGCTTTATCATCCCAGAGAAAACCTACATTGATTGAGTTAGAGTAGATGATAGCTATGAGAACAGTTATTAGGAGAATATGAGAGACTGTTATCTTTTTATCCTTAGATATTTTAGATAGCATTATTTAAAAATATAGTTTATGAGATGGGTTTTAGCAATAGATATTTATAGGTTTTCTAAATTGAATCTTGACAATTTATTATCTTAAAGTAATAATGTTATCAATAAACGGAGGTGAAAGATGATTAGAGTTTTCTTAGTTTCTATTATAGTTTTGTCGGTCTTTACAGCAGGGTGTTCTACTATCTCTGGTAGAAGAGGTTCTCATTCCAGCGATTTCGAGAAACAGCTTGAAGTATCAACTCTTCTTAAATTTGATGATATACCGGTGCCGAGTAGTTTTAAGTTTATTGCAGCAGAATCTTTTGCTTTCCAGACTGATGAGGTAAGAGTCGGTCTTCTTAAATATACAGGCAGGGTCTCTCCTGAAGAGACGGTTGTCTTCTACAAAGAGCAGATGCCTCTATATAATTGGAAGCCTATTAATTTCATAGAATACGAGAGAAGAATACTCAATTTTGAGAAAGATGAGCAGTCTGTAGTTATAACAATAGACGGCAAAGGTTCATCTTCAAGCCTTGTAATAGCTGTTTCACCTCGTTCTGAGAGTGAATTATTCAATAGATAGGCTATAAATACTGCTTTGAGACCTATTTATTATAAAAAAAGAGTTAATATTTTATCAAGATAAGATTAATTTATTACCAATTTTATCTTGACAGGTTCTATAAAGACTATAAAATACTACAAAAGGACAGTTCTTTAAAACTTTGGGGATACGATGCCAATCTTAATGATTGGTTTCCATTTAAACATCTCCCGTTAACTTAAGCCGGGACAGAAGGAGGTGATGTAAAAAAGTCAGTCCAAGGGTTAAAAGGGGAAGATGAAAAGAATATATCGGTAAATACCGTTGTATATTCTTCTCCAGAAAGGGGAAGAAGGCTCGTTAGTAAGGAATTAGCGAACCTATGAATTAACTTAAGGAGGAAAGTAAATGAAGAAGTTATTAATTATTGCAGCGCTTATGATGTTGGCTATGCCAGCATTTGCAGCTGTACAGAATGTAAAAGTAAGTGGTGATATCACTACTTATGGAGTAGGTCAGTATGTGTTTGATTTAGATGACAGAAGTACTGACATTGAAGGTGGTGCGGGTGACGAAGAAAATTTCTTTGCCACAATTACTCGTTTAAGAGTAGATGCAGATTTAACAGATAATGTTGCAGCTACAGTTAGACTTGTAAATGAAAGAGAGTGGGATACGCAATATTGTAGCAGTGGAGATACTACTGATGCAATCATGGACCTTGCTTATATAACTTTAAAGGAGATATTCTATTCTCCTTTAACAGTTATGATAGGCCGTCAAGAGCTTGCATACGGCAGCAAACTTGTTGTCGGTGATCCTAACACAAATGCAGTTAAATCGTCAGATAGTGATTTAACAAATGCTCCTTATCTGAGCAAAATTAAATCGTTTGATGCTATCCGCGGTGTGCTTGATTATGATCCTTGGACAATCGATCTTGTCTATGCAAAAATTGATGAGGCATTTGAAGCAGCAAGCACAGAGGATGAAGATATTCTCGGTATAAATTTTGCTTATGATTTTGCTGACTATGAAGCAGAAGCAGAAGGTTATTTCTTCTACGTTGATGGCGATCCAGAAGCTTCTTACTCATCAAGCGAAGCAAATATCGATGGTTATGTTCTTGGTTTAAGAGGCAGCTTAGCCCCTGTTGATGGTTTAACAGTTGGTGCAGAGATTGCTATCCAGGGTGGAGACTATGCTAATGGTCCTGCTGTAACCAATAGAGACCTTGATGCTATGGCAGCAACAGTGGAAGGTTCATATGTTTGGGATAATGAATATGCTCCTATGATTAAACTTTGTTATGACTATAGATCTGGTGAGAAAGCAGGAACATCAAGCGGTGATTATGAAGCGTGGTTACCTCTCTATGAAGATCAGACCAAAGGTTTGATTGCTGATTATTTATTTAGCGGTGCAAATGCTGGTGTGAATTCAAACTCAAACATCATAAACCTCGGTGGTTCTTTTCAACCGACGGAAGATTTAACAATTGCACTTGACTGGTTCCATTATATTTTAGATGAGAAACTTACATCTTCTAATGACCAGTCGTATTCTAGCTGGTCACCAGTCGGTTCAGTTACTATAGATAGTGAAGATGATCTTGGTGATGAAATCGACCTTGCTTTAATCTATGATTATACAGAAGATGTTGTCATAGGTTTACAGGCTGGTTGGTTTATGCCGGGTGATGTATTTGATGCTACAAACAACGATGATGCATATGAACTGCTTGGTTCTATAGCAGTTAGTTTCTAAAAGTTATTTAGTTTGGTTTTTAAAACCCCCGTAGATTTTTACGGGGGTTTTTCTTTTTAAGTTGTTTTTTCCTTTTTCAGCTTGATTTAGTAGTCCTGAATATTTAGTTTTCAATATTAAATATTAAGGGTTAAATATAGCTATAAAATTGAAGTAGATGGTATTAGGAAAATTATTTTAAAAGTAGTCAAGATCTTTTCAGCAATTAGTGTATATGGAGTGTTAAAATACTCAGAAAAGATTAAAAAACTAAAAAGAATGTTGTCTTCTGCTATAAAAGAGAAAACTAAAGAACTTGAATGTAAAAGTATCCATAATTCTTGATGAGGTATAATGAAATGCATATAAAAATTATTTTAGAACCGAGTGAAGAAGGTGGTTATACGGCTATAGTTCCTGCTCTCCCTGGATGTATAAGTGAAGGCGATACGCGGGAAGAAGCTTTAAAAAACATTCGTGAAGCAATAGAACTTTATTTAGAACCGGCAGCTGATGATGCTATCTTTGCTCCCAATTCTGAACAAGTAGAAATTACAGTATGAGCAAAGTTCCAAGTGTAAATTACTCTCAGCTTATCAATGCTCTGCGGCGGGACGGGTGGATAGTAATTCGCTAAAAAGGCAGTCATATCAGATTACAAAAACGTCTTCCTGATGAAATGCTTAAAATTACTATTCCTGCTCATCATCCAATTAAAAGATCAACGCTCTCGCATATATTAAAACAGGCACATTTATCTGTAGAAAAAATTATTGAATTATTATAAAAATTTTTCATGAGTCAATAGATCTGACTTTTTCCTATTGCTCTATTCCGGAAAAAACAGCAAAAAAGAGAAAAAACTGTTGCTATCTAATTAATAAAAGGTGTTATTTCTACTTTGCTATTACAGTATTTTTCAGGCTAGGTTGACTTTCTATGTTTCTTAGCTATAATAGATTCTTCCCATGAGCCGGGATGGCGGAATTGGCAGACGCGCATGGTTAAGGACCATGTGGGCTAACGCTTGTGGGGGTTCAAGTCCCCCTCCCGGCATTAATCCCTTCTATCTATTGCGTAGTTGCTTCCAGGGAGTGTTTTGGTGTACTCTTTTACTTCAGCCCCTCTCTCGGCTACTTCTGCAACGTGTTTGAACTCTATATTATTGTTAGTTATAACAGATACAGTTACAGACATTAAAGGAACATTCTCTTTATTTCCTTTTCTATCTTTTGATTCTATGTAGCCTTTTTCTCTATCTTTTTTAGGGTAGTAACGGGGTATCTTGGAGTCAAACTTCTTTATAACTGATTTAGATATCTCTTTTGCCCTCTCAGCATCTGCTATTATTACAAAGTCATCTCCTCCGACATGGCCTATAAAATCATTTTTTTGGCCTATCTCATCTACTGTCTCAATAAGTACGCGGGCGGTCTCCTGGATGATTCTATCACCTTTTTCAAATCCGTATTTATCATTATAGGATTTAAACTTATCTAAATCGACATAGCAGACTGCAAATTTGTTTTCTGATTTTATTCTGCTCTCAATCTCATTTAATATTGTTACATTACCGGGTAAGCGGGTTAAGGGGTTGGCATCAAGGTCTATCTCGGCGCGTCTTAAGACCATCTTGACGCGGGCAATTAATTCTTTCTCATCTGTGGTTTTGACTATATAGTCATCGGCTCCTGCATCTATTCCTTTTATCTTATCAGTTACATCTTCTTTTTTACCTGTAAGCATTATTACAGGGATGTGGCGTAAGAGCAGGTCTCTCTTTATGAAGCGGCAGAGTCTCTCACCGTCGACTTCAGGCATAACATAGTCTGTTATAACCAGGTCAGGCGGTCTGTGATGGATTTTATCTATGGCTTCTTTTCCATTAGAGGCTTCTTCAACTTCAAAGCCTTCTGATTTAAACAGTATCGTTAAGACATCTCTTATATCAGCATCATCATCTACGACTAAAATTCTCTTAGCCATCTTTTTGCTCCTCTCTTTTTATAGGCAGTTTAAAATAGAAATGGCTTCCTTTTCCAATCTTGCTCTCAACCCAGATAGTACCGCCGTGGGCTTCGATGATCTGTTTAACAAGGGAGAGCCCAAGGCCTGTTCCTTTCTTCTCTCGATTAATAGCATTATCAGCTCTGAAGAACTCATTAAACAATTTATCCAGGTCTCTATCATCAATACCGGCTCCTGTATCATAGACTTCAAATTTGACATAACCGTCTTCTGAGGTCAGGTTTAATCCGATCTGCCCAAGTTCGGGAGTAAATTTGAGAGCATTACTGAGTAAATTCACCAAAACTCTTTCAAGCTGAAGTTTATCAACCATTATATTCTCAGTTTCAGCTTCAAATCTGGTTCTAAACTCTATTCTTAGCTCTTCTGTCTGAGGTGCGATTATCTCTTCAACGTCTTTTATGACTTCATGTAATGAGATATCTTCAATATGCATCGTTGTCTTACCGGATTTAATTCTTGAGATATCAAGCAGATTATTTATAAGGTTTACAAGTTCGTTTGAATGTCTGTTAATTCTTTTTAACCTCTCCTGCTGTTCTTTTTCTAATTTTCCCAATCTTCCGCTGGAGAGTATCGTTGCATAACCTTTTATTGAGGTAAGGGGGGTGCGCAGCTCATGGGCAACTGCAGATACAAACTCATTCTTAGCCTGGTCTACTACTTGTAAGGCTTTATTTGCTTCTTGGAGCTCTCTGGTTCTCTCTTTGACACGTTCTTCCAAGTCCTGATATGATTTCCAGAGCTGCTCATAGAGTGATGCATTCTCTATGCTCTGGACAAGCTGGTTTGCCAGAAGAGATAATATCTCTATATCCGACTCAGACGGCTTTTGGAATGTCTTTGTATTTCCTATCACCATAACACCGATACTTTTCTCTCTGATAGATAGGGGAAGTATGATCATAGATGTTAAGTTGAGTTTCTCAGCCAAGGGAGCTAGGCCTTCGGGCATATGAACTTTGCTTCCTACATATATAGGGCCTTTTAAGGCCGAGATACTATCTATTATATTATCCGGTATCTGGGGTTCTTCATTGCCGTAGCCGGTAAACTGTTTGACTCTGATATCCTTGCCGCTATCGTCGAATATAAAGAAAGCCAGTTTTTCAAAGTTCAGCTCTTCAATATCTTCCTGCTCTATGCTCTGGAGTATTTTGTCGGTTTCAAAAGTATTGGATACTGTCTGGGTTATCTTATATAGAGTATTTAGCGCCTTTAGTTTTTTATCCAGCTCTCTTTGGGTTCTTTGGAAGTTCAGGTTTGTATCGGCAAGGAGTTTTGACTGGGATTCAACTTCGGTATAGACCCGGCGCATATATTCAAGTTCAGAGAGAAGCTTCTTTTTATTCATCTTCTCTTGGCCAAGAAGAGTGATAAGGAATGTAGCCAGTGTGAGCAGTATAAAAAAGAGTATTAATAAGCCTAGTCCGATATTTATATACATCTACTCTTCCTCTTCATTTAATCTTCTTCCTTTTATTTAGATAGATAATTATACATTCTTTACCCCTAAGGCAGCTATAAGTATTGTGCCGTTCTGATAATAAGAGGAACTGATTAGCTGAGAAGAGTCTCCCAAGGGTGCAAACTGTCCTCTTGTATATATCCCAATTATCTTTGTGGTCTCGGGAACTTTTTTCTTTATAAGATTTATCTCAGTATTTATATCTACCCCTAAGATCTCTTTACGTTCTATTCCTGAAACCAATATTATGAACTTGGGACTTATCTTCTCCTTCTGAAATGGTTTTAAGGCTTGGTCTAGAGCTTTCTCGGTTGCTTTAAGCAGGGCCTTTCTGGTCCCCATCATCAGTCTCAGGTGTTGGTTCTCAGTGACTTGTGAGTCTAGTAATATACTGCCGCCGGGTTCAAAGAACTTGGGGAACTTTATTATGTAATTATCTTTTTCGGTTTCAAACCCTAAGGGGTATATCGTAGCAATTGAAGTTATATCATCTTTCCTTAGATCAAGGTGTTTACCCAGATATTGAAAGTAGTATTTCAGGGGGCTCATATCGTCTAAGTCCTGGACTCTATTGGTTTCCGCTTTCTTTATTTTCTTAGGCAGCCCCAGAGGGATCCAGCCATGATAAGATCCCACTCCGACAATTAGGTTCTCGCCTGCAAATAGTATCCCAACCACTCCATCTTTACTGCTCTGGCGGTTAAAAGATATCTCGGTTGGATTTAAAGACGAATCAGATGATACTATGCCTCCTACGATAGGAAACCTTATCCCTAGTACTTCCTGCAGTCCTTTTAAGAATTCTGTTTTTTGGATGAAACTGTCAGAGCCGAAAACAAGAGCGAGTCTCTTCTGGGACTCTTTTTTCTGGGTCTTAGCTTCCAGGGAATCCAGCAGCCCCCAGGCCAGGTGGTGTCCTGCTATGTAGGGGTTCTCGCTTAAGTTCTTAACCAGAGATACTGCATGATAGTAGGAGTGGCCGGATAAGAGGCTTAAGACCACAGATCTTTTTTTAAAAGTATTGTTTATTACATTAGCCTGAGAGTTTATTATTACAAGGTTTTTCTCTCCTATGGTTGCTTTTATGCCGTCGTTCATCTGCAGGATAGGGTACTCATAGTGAGAGAATGCTATTCCTATCTCAGGGACGTCTGCTCCTAGAGACGAGAGAGCTTTAACCGCGGCATTCTTGCCGGCGAAGTAAGCATTAGTATCTGAACTAATGCCGGTTCCTATTCTTAGAGTCATAAGATTGTTGCTTTTTTTAAATTAGCAAATATGTTTATATAATAAAATTTATGTTTAGTTATGTCAATTTTATTAACCGTTGAGAATATTTTTGGTACAATAACAGCAATGAGAAAGATGTATAATATCTTGCTTCTATCGCTAGTGGTTTTAATTCCGCTTCTCTTCTCCAGATCTACTTTTGAAGTTGTGAGGGCGAAGATTACGTTATTTGAGTTAATCTTACCCTGGATCTTCTCTATCTGGCTCTGGCGTAATTTTAAATCCGGGTTTAAGGATTTGTCCAGACAGCCTCCTCTGCTGCTTCTGATTGTAGTCCTGTTCTATGTTCTGGGGCTATTTCTCTATTTCAGGAACAGTTTCCATACCGCCTGTTTTGAGAAGCTGCTTTTAAATACTCTCTCTCTTGTGTTGATACTCACATTAATAGCCAAGGAGCCCGGCAGAGAGCTGCTGCATAAGACGCTTATCTATCCGGCGCTTCTGGTCTTTGGTTTTGGGCTTTTCCAGATATTTGGAGTAAATATAGCTAATTACGGAGATGAGTTCTTGAAGCAGTCCAGAATATTCTCAAGTCTTGCAAATCCCAACAACCTGGCGCTGTATGCCAATATGGTTATCTTTTTGAGCATCTACTGCTATCTGAAGAAGAGGAATTTTTTCTATCTTATTATCATAGTTTTTGGACTCTTTAATCTCATCTTCACAAAGAGCGGGAGCGGCCTGATATCTTTTATCTTTGGGCTTCTGATATTCTCTTTCTCTCTAAAGAAAAATATTCGAGTCTTGAGTGTGATCTTATTTGCAGTTATACTTCTCTCTCTGATTATGAGTGCTGTATCGTTAAAGACCGAATCTTTCTTTTACCGAAGCTATATCTGGAGTGATGTCTATAGAGTCATAAAAGAGAGGCCTTTTGCAGGCTGGGGTTTAGGGAGTTTCTCTTCCGTCTATCCTTACTTTAGAAACCCCAGGCTCTTTATCCTGCTTCAAGACCACCAGATAGAGTTTGTTCACCCTGAGAACTATTATTTCAATTTAATCGTGGAGGGCGGCTTCTTATATCTGTTCTTATTTCTCTTTATGAATGCTACTCTCTTCTATTATCTTTTTAAGTATAAGAGAGGTTCAAGCTTAAGCTTCTGTTACCTTGCTATCTTAGGTTCTATGCTCTTCCAGAATCTTTTCTCTCAGAGCTTCTATAGTTTTACTCCCTATTTTTTATATCTGGTAATATTTGCTTTAGCGATGCGTGAGGTTGGGAGCCGTTCAGTTAGGAGAGCTAATATGACCAGGTTTCAGATTCCAGTTGTCCTGCTCTTTGTTATGTTGAATATAACGGTGAACTATTATGCCCTGAGGTTTTTTATCTCCGATAGTTATTTAAAAGAGGCAGTCTATTATTCTCAACTCAGAAGGCTCTCCCGCGCAGAGCCTCTCTATAAGAGGTCGATAGAGTATAACTATTTTAACGCCTTACCTCACTACCTGCTTGGGAACCTATACTTAGAAGATGGGAATGAGGCCAATCTCTATCAGGCTTTGAGGTATTATAATAATGTAGAGTATATGGCCGGGAACTATCTTCAGCTCTATGCTTTTAAGGCGCTTCTTTACAGCAGGCTGGGAGATAGAGAGGGAATGGATCTCTATTTTAAGAAGATGGAACGCAATAATCCTTATCTCTATAGACAGTTTAAACATTATATTGAACTTAAGGACTAATTATTATAGTATAAGGTTATAAAAAGAGAGGTTTCTATGGCTGAAGAAGAGAGAGAGTTGGATCCTCAGGAAGAGAGTCCTGAGATTGAAGAGAGAGACTTATCAGGGTTAGACGGAGATGAGGATATCATATTAAATGAGGTGATTAAGAAAGATGGGCAGCCCTCCTTTATAAAAGAGAAGAGTTTAGAAGAGCTTCTTGTAGACAGAGGTCTTCTTACGGATGAACAGCTTGACTCAGCTAAGGCTGAAGCCAAAGAGACCGGCAAATTACTCAAAGATATATTGATTGAAAGCGGTTTTATCTCTCAGGAACATATGCCTCTTCTCTGGGGTGCTGAGCTTGGGGTTAAGAGCGTAGACCTATCCAGTTTTATCATAGAGCCTGAGATAGCCGGACTTGTTCCTGAAGCAACGGTAAGAAAGTTAAAAATCCTTCCTCTATTTAAAGAGGGCAACAGTTTGACAGTTGCTATGGCCGACCCGACCGATGTTAGGATTATCGATGAGCTGCATCGTGAGACTGCTCTCATGATTGAGCCGGTGCTTGCATCTGATATGGAGATCATAAGGACGATTGATCAGACTTACGGTACAGCCGATACAATCTATGAGATTGTCAAGAGTGTTGATGAGAAGAAGCTCTTAAGTTCAAAAGAGGCGGGAGATGAAGCCCCGATAGTCAAGCTTACCAACCTCATTATAGTTCAGGCTGTGAGAGATAGGGCTTCGGATATCCATATTGAGCCTGAAGAGAAGATGGTTAGAGTCAGATATCGGATTGACGGAGTCTTACATAGAGTCATATCA
Organism: Candidatus Kaelpia imicola; assembly: GCA_030765505.1. Lineage (NCBI taxonomy): Bacteria > Pseudomonadati > Candidatus Omnitrophota > Candidatus Kaelpia > Candidatus Kaelpia imicola. Next base: position 20,007 of record JAVCCL010000043.1, read on the forward strand.
CTGCCGAAGTTTCTGCAGATGCCTATTACCTCACGTATAAAGATTATGTCTGATTTAGATATTGCAGAGCGCAGGCTTCCCCAGGATGGAAGAATCAGGATGGATGTAGGTAATAAATCTATAGATTTGCGTGTCTCTCTGCAGCCGACGCTCTTTGGTGAAAACGTTGTGATGAGAATCCTGGATAAATCCAGCATTATGATAGGTATTGAGAGTCTGGGATTTTCAAAAGATGATTTCAATACCTTTACAAATGTTATACGCGCGCCGCATGGGATGATTCTTGTAACAGGCCCTACTGGAAGCGGTAAGACAACGACGCTCTATTCCGCTATTAACAGGATAAATACGGAAGATAGAAGTATTATGACAATGGAGGACCCTACGGAGTATCAGATTCCTCTTGTCAGGCAGACCCAGGTCAATCCCCAGATAGGTCTTACCTATGCTGCCGGGCTGCGTGCGATATTGAGGCAGGATCCTGATATTATAATAGTAGGTGAAGTCAGAGATTTAGAGACAGCCGAGATAGCTGTCCATGCTGCTTTGACAGGTCATCTGGTCTTCTCGACCCTGCATACCAACGATGCTGCTTCTGCTTTCACAAGGCTCATTGACATGGGAGTCGAGGCTTTTCTAGCCTCCAGTTCTGTAATAGGTGTTATAGCCCAGCGTCTTATCAGGGTAATATGCGAGAAGTGCAAGGAAGAGTTTAAGCCTACCAAGGCGATATTGGATGAGATGGGTATTGTAGATAAAGGAGATACTATCTTCTATGAGGGTGCCGGTTGTCCGCTCTGCAAGGGTACAGGTTATAAGGGAAGGATTGGAATATTCTCTATACTAAGGGTAACCTCCAAAATTCAGGATCTTATAGTCTCCCGTGCCCCTGCTACCGATATCGATAAGGTGGCCAGATCGGAGGGTATGGACTCTTTAAGAGATGACTGTCTGGATAAGGTTAAAAAGGGAATTACAACGGTTGAAGAGATGTTCAGGGTTACTCAGGATATAGTTGTATAGTAACTGCAATATAAAAAGGATATGGATATGAAGAAGAGGTTGAGTTCTTTTACCCTGATGGAGCTGATAGTTGTCATGTCTGTTATAATTGTCTTAGGCGGTATATTACTTCCTCAGGTTAATCGCGTAATAACGGAGGCAAGAACATCGAAAGCGAAGGCAGAGTTAGAGCATATAAAGGCTGCTATGCTGGCTTATAAGGAAGATACCGGGGAGCTTCCTCCTAAGGCAGCCACATTTACTGAGAGCTCTATTACTGCAGCTATTATAAATGCTCTCCTGAGTACTGATAGTGCCACAGGATGGGACGGACCCTATCTTGATAAATCGGTTCTGACTGATCCCTGGGAAGAAGACTATATATATGCCGATAATGACGGGACAGCAAATTATCCGATTTCTTATCTTCTCTCTAAAGGCTCAGATAAGACTAAAGATATATCAAATCCTCATCTAACAACTGCTTCGGGAGCGGATGATGATATCTATGTTGTTGTCTATAACGATGGAGATTAAAAATGATGAAACTGAAAAAGAATAAAACAGGTTTTACCCTTGCGGAGATAGTTGCAATTCTCGTTATTCTGAGTCTCTTATCAGGTGTTATTACGCCTCAGATAGTCAAGACCATTAAAAAAGGAAGAGATGCCAGGCGTATAGCGGATATTGATAGTCTTGCCTCGGCTCTTCAGATTTACCATCTGGATAATACCGTCTATCCTACTGCTGCAGCCTGGACTTACTCAACAGGTGCTTTTTTAGGGGATCTTACAACGGGTAACTATATAACTCAGACTATAGAAGACCCCAAGAATGATGCTACTTATAAGTATGCCTATATAAGGGTAGCAGGAGATGACCCCTATGCTGTAATAGGCTGTACTAAGTTTGAGCAGCTCGCTTCTATGGGCGGAACGGTTGAAGCCATAACTCTATATTATTACAAAAAGCTCTATGAAAAGTAGAGATGTCAACCTGTCTATCTTAAGGAGTTTAAATATGAAGACTTCAAAAAGAGGCTGGACTTTGATTGAGCTTGTTATGGTTATAGTGGTTATATCCATTTTAGCTTCAATAGCTATTATTAAGATAAATGATGTTATGCAGGCAGGTAAGGTTGCTGCCGCGGTCTCTGATATAAATATAATAAAGAGAGCTCTTATGAGTTATTTCGGTGACAATATTGCTTTTCCTTCTGATGCTGCTGCCGGAGCTGATCCCGGTTTAGCCCCGGACTACATAGACTCCTGGCCGGCTGAGAATCCCTGGGAAGGAGAGTATGAGTATAACTACGGGACCTATGCCGATTTTAATTTTGACGGTACAGCGGGCAATGAAGTCTATCTCTCTATAAATAAAGGAAGTGATAATTTGACATCTGAGACATGTACAGAGGTTGATAATCTTTTGGATGATGGTACGACTACAACCGGTAAGGTCAGATCCGATGGGTCAACCTATATCTATATCTATGTTTCAGAGGGCTAGGGTAAATATTTTAAATCGATAAGGTATGCCTACATATATATATAAAGCGATAGATGCTAACGGTAAATATTCCAAAGGTAAACTTAAGGTATCGAGTGAGTCTGAAGTAGAGAGCATAATCTCTCAGCAGGGCCGGACGCTTATAAGTGTCCAGGAAGCAGCTAAGAAGCAGCAGTTTTTCTCTTCGGCAAAAAAGGTATCCAAGATAAAGAATAGTTCCCTGATCAGTTTTACCTATCAGCTGGGGACATATGTTGATAGCGGTGTGCCGCTCTTAAGCTCGTTATATGATCTCTCTAAGACCCCCGAGGATCCCTACCTAAGCAGCGTGGTCTCTGATCTCTACTCTATGATAGAGAAGGGTTTCTCTTTTGAAGAATCTTTGAAGTCTTATCCTAAGATATTCGACAATCTATATGTAGGGGCTATAAGAAGCGGTGAGACAACAGGTAATCTGGCTGAAGTCTTAAAATATCTCTCTCATTATCTGGAGTGGAAGGCTGCGATAAAATCTCAGGTGATACAGGCTATGATCTATCCGGTTGTTCTTCTGGTTGCTATAGGAGGTGCTATAATAATTTTGGTTACGTTTGTGTTTCCCAAGTTTGTCAGCATATTTGAAGGCATGAATATAGATATACCTATCACAACCAAGATGTTAATGATATTGAGCAAGACTGTCCGTTCTCAATGGAAGGTCCTTATTGTAGGCTCTACTGCCGCTTTCATTGCTTTTAAGGCCTATCTCAAAACTCAGCAGGGAGGGTTATTATTTGATAGATTGAAGTTTAAGCTGCCTATATTCGGGACACTGCTTAATAAAGTTGCTGTATCCCGTTTTACTCATACTTTCTCAATGGCTTTAAGGAGCGGTATTGATGTTATAAGAGCATTGGATCTATGCATCAAGGTTGTAGGTAATAAGGTCTTGGAACTGGATATATCCTCAATAAGAGATAAAGTTAATATAGGGGAGAACCTGGCTAATGCTTTTAAAGAGAGTCATGGGTTCCCTCCTCTGGTTACAAGGATGATCTCAGTCGGTGAGAGTTCCGGTACGCTGGAGGAGACGGTACGTAAGGTATCTGAATATTACGATAGCGAGGTTCCTAAAACTATAAGCAGAGTCTTCTCTTTGATGGAGCCGCTGCTCTTAGTTATTATGGGTCTGGGTGTAGGCTTTGTAGCTTTTTCAATATTTGTTCCGATGTTCAGTATGGTTAATGTCGTTAAGGCACATTAAAAATGGTTCTATCTCTGTCTCAAAATTATCGTTACAAGATCAGCTCTACTCTATCGAGAGAGCAGGGTGTCACTTTCGTCTCAGCTGTTATCCTGGTTGCTGTAATGTCGCTCTCTATCTGGGCATCCCTGGTATTGAGCGATGTAATACTTAAGGCCAAGAGCGTCGGCACCACAGAAAGCGAGATGGAGATAATAGCCGAAGGCCTTTTAAATTTCTATAGAGATTGCGATCAATTTATAACTGATACAGGAGTGCTTTCAACAGATTTCCTCGATTTAGAGACTCAGCCTCTGGCACCCCGTTTTGAGGGTACTCCATCTTTGCAGAGTTACAGGCAGAGTGCCTGGGACGGCCCCTATGTTAGAGGGGGTTACGATGAAGATAAGGATGGAGATACGGTTGATTTTATACAGGAGTATTTTAAAGATGCCTGGAATAAGACCTATATCTATGATTATACTGCCGGGGCTACTTCGGCTACTATTACAAGCTATGGTTTAAACCGTGCAACTGGTGGAGGAGATGATATAGTGGTAACAGTTACTGCAGATGGCGTGGTAGAGGAGAAGATAAGAAAGACAAAAGAAGAGCTGGCTTATATAAATGCCAGAAAAGAAGAGTTAGAGACAAGGTATGATAATGCCGGTGAGACCTGGCCTCCTGTAGGTTTTGATATTGATAGTCTATTCAGTACTTACGGATGTGATACCACAGGTCTTGTGAGTCATTGGAAGATGGATGAGGCAGTTTGGTCAGGAGTAGCTAATGAGGTAGTAGATTCAGTAGGCACTAATCATGGAACAGGACAGCCCACAGGTGCTTCTTATACCGGGCCCACAACAGTTTTTACAGGTAAGCTTGGCAGATGTGGCAGTTTTGATGGCACTGATGATTATGTAAATTCTATTAATGTTGATTCTTGGATTAGAACTGTCAATGATATAACTGTAACTGGATGGTATTATCATAATGCTGATACTAATGGTGCTCCTTGGTATATACTAACAAATACCTCTCCTATAGGTTCTGCGGATGGTTTTTGGTGGCATATAAAGTATACAGGGAATATTTTTTATTTAAGGACCGAAGACAATGTTAACGGGGAATCAGATGGAACTGGCACTCCTTTTGTGTCCGAAAATACTTGGTATCATATAGCTACTGTTGTTGGAGAAGACAAGTTTCATGTTTATGTAAATGGAGATATTTACTGGGCTTGGACACCAAACAATGATTTTTCATGGGCAAATATAAATTCAGATACGGCATACTTTGGTATAGGGAGGAGTTACAATATAGGTAGTGATTGCAAACTTGACGAAGTCCGCATCTGGTCTCGTCCATTAACCCCAGCTGATATCTTCCAAGAATATTTAAGAGGTCCGTATCTAACTGATTGGGCTTATAAGTACGATGAATGGCAGAGCGAATATGCCTGGGATAGTGGAGATGACGTATTCTATAGTTTTGGTCCTGATAGGGTTACAGGGAGCGCAGATGATATATACCAGAGTGAATAGAAAAGGTGATGATATGAGAAGAGAAGGTTTTACATTACTTGAGATAATAGTTGTGATCATTATTGTCGGTATCTTTGCCGGGGTTCTGACTCCTCTTGGTAATATTGCTATCAGGCGTACGAAGATTAGGAGCACAGAAGAGAAGATGGAGATTCTTGATAAAGCTCTGGCTTCATATTATGAGAGTAATGCCGGGTTTCCAGCAGATTCAGGTCTTGACCCCAATGATCTAACCACTTTAGAGACAGCAGGTTATATTAGTGAGTCTGAATACAGTGATGACTATGCCTATGATGCCTGGCGGGTAGCTTTTCAATATACCTACAATGCCGGTCAAGTCAGTGTTACGATACGCTCATTCGGCCCGGATAGAGTAGAGAGTAGTGATGATATTCTCTATATAGTACAGGCTAAAGACATCTGGAAGAAGTGGCGTAGAGATACTCAGGAGAGGCTGAGAAAGGTAAATCAGGCTGTTGAGAAGTATATCTCAGAAGGTAATACTGTTACTACAGGGGACAGTTCTGAAGTTCTATCTTCTGAGCTTGATGCCGCCGACATCTATGACCCCTGGGGAGAACCTTACCGTTATGACGAGAGTCTGTCTACATTTTATAGTTACGGTCCCGATAGTACTCCAAGCAGTGCTGATGAGATCTATCCGGCAGGAGTCGATACAGCGCCATAGTTATGAGCTATCTGTATAATAAGATTAAAGGTGTAACTCTGATAGAGCTTGTTGTTGTTATCATAATAATGGGGATTTTAGCCGGGATGTTAACACCTCTTGCAGCAACGACTATAAGAAGGGCAAAGATATCCAATGCTGAGAGTAAGCTCTATGCTTTAGGTGAAGCGTTAAGGCTTTACTACGAGTGTAATTTCGATTTACCAGCCAGTGATTTAGCAGATCTCTCTCCGGAATATATCAGGTCTTCTGAATATAGCGGTGACTATGCCTACGATGCCTGGAGGAAAGCTATCGTATATACCAAATCGGACTCAAAGAGCGCGACTGTTCTCTCTTATGGGCCAAACAGGGTAAGCGGGGGAGATGACATAACATATAATGTCTTCTGCAGCGATATCTATAGAGACTATCGCAGAGCGACAGAGATTGAGCTGATAGAGGTTAACAGGGCTGTTGAGGATTTTGTAAGGGATGGTTATCTTTTAAGCAGTTCTATTACATCTGCATCGGCTGATTTTAGTACTTATTTAACAGATAGCGATTATAGATATGATAATTGGGGTATTAGAGGTGCTCCAGGTGAAGATAGGGCAGATGGGGAGCCTTACCACTATGATGAGACCAGGAAGACATTCTATAGTTATGGTCCTGACGGAGCTGATGACTCCTGCGGTGATGATGATATTCTACCTGAGGGGATGCCTTAGATATAATGCATAGATTTAGCCGGCTGTTAGTATTCAGGTATTCTGGAGATTCCGGCATTACCCTTATGGAGCTTGTCGTTGCGATTGTTATCTCCTCACTCATTGCAGGTACTTTTGCTACTATATTCTATAATGTTACAACTTCCGAATTAAAAGATGCGACTAGAGACGAATTAGATATTATAGCCGAATCTTTACTCGATTTTTATAAGGACCTAGATCAGTTCCCTAAAGATTCCGGTGCTGTCAGTACCGACTTTCTTGATTTAGAGAGAACCCCTACGCCTAACAGCAGGATGGATGCAGCTGTTGCTGCTTTACAGGCTTGGAGAGTAGCAGCCTGGGACGGGCCATATATTCAGGATAAGTTTGACGATGATAGTTATCAGAAAGATGCCTGGCAGAATGATTATATTTATGATTATACTTACGGGAATGATTTCTGTGTTGTTACAAGCTATGGTCCAGATGGAGTAGTCGGAGGGACAGATAATATAGTTGTAAGGGCTAATGCCAAAACCATCAAAGAAGACAGAGTACGAGGAGTTCAGGATGAACTTGATATTATTCAGCTTGCATTGGCTGATTATGTAAGAGCAACAGGCTCTGCTCCAAGTGATATCTCAAGCCTATTTGAGTGGGAGGTTTTAAATCTCCATATGGATGAGTCTGTTTGGACTGGGGCAGCAGATGAAGTGGTAGATAATAGCGGTATGGGTAACAATGGTACAGCTTATAATGGAGTAACTACTACAAGTAGTGGGAAAGTGGGACGGGCGGGAAGTTTTGATGGTAGTAGCGATTATGCTAGCATTGCTGATAGTGTTAGCTTGGATATTGATGGTGCAATTACAATTGAGGCATGGGTTAAACTTACAGCTGGATATCCATCTTCACATCAGATGATAGCAAGTAAAGGTGGTGTAGCTTGGTATATGTCTATTTACAATAATAAGGTTTTCTTTTCACCTTGGATAAATGGAACACAAACTTATACGCAGGGATCAGAAATAGTTTCAGAGAATGCATGGCATCATGTTGCTTGCTCATGGAGCCCAGCAACAGATAAATATTATACATATTTAGATGGACAAGTTGATGTTGATGTAACTCATTCTGGAAGCTCTCTTAGCACGAATGCGAGTAATTTGCTTATTAGTGCTTATGCGAGTCAAGGAGACCTCCCGTTTAATGGTATAATCGACGAAGTTCGCATTTATAGCGTAACTCTTTCTTCAGATGAAATCTACCAACACTATATTAACCCAGGATACCCAAGAGATTATTTTGATTTGCATGACTATGCTTTTAAGTATGACGGGTGGGAGAGTGAATATGCTTTAGGTTCAATGACGGTAGGCGGTGAGACAGTCTATTACTTTTACTCCTGCGGCTCAGATAGAGCTGATGATTCCGGAGCAGATGACGATATAAAGCCCAGAGGACTATAGTTCCTTAAAAGATATATATCTTTTAAGCAGGGATAAATTTTGATAGAATTGATAATCTATGAAGGATAAAAAATATCTCGGTTTTGAATTAAGTAAAGAGAGTCTCAAAATAATTGAGATTGAGGGTTCATCTCAAAATGATTTTAAGATAGTCTACTATAAAAATATAGTTATACCGATGCTTACATTGCCGGGGGGTGAGAAGACAAAAGATATGGTTGTTGATTGGGATATGCTTCTTACCCAGCTTAAGACTGAGATCAAAGATAGAAACTACAGCAGCAGCCTGATATCTCTAACAGTACCCTCGAAAGATGCTTCTGATGTAGTTCTTACTATTCCGCTTATCAAGGGTAAGGATATAGTGCAGTTCTTAGAGCGTGAGATCAAAAAAACAACAGTAATTCAGGAGGATAGAAATAATAAGATTGAATATCTAAAGCTTGGAGATAGAACGGTTAAGACCGGCAGGGTCCAGGATATTTTAACGGTCTTAACGGATGCGGATAAACTGAAGAATTATTTGAATAATTTTGCATCTTTAGGCGTAAGACCGCATATATTTGCAATTAAGCCCTATGCACTTTACAGCCTGATGGAGAATCTCTATCCGGAATTTAAAAATGTTGTTCTTATTGACGTGGGTAGTGAATTGACATCTATGGTTGTAATTAAGGATGGTCAGCTGAAGTTTGCAAGAAGTATGTATATAACCATAGGCAGCATAGTAGAGGCGGTATCAGAGGAGAACAATCTTCCAGAGAGAGAGGTAGCAGATTTTATCAGTCAGCATGGATTTAAAATCGAATCTTATCCTGAGACAGAAGAGGGTAAGAAATATAAGAGGTCTATTTTGAAATTCTTAGATAGGTTCAGGGCTGAATTGCAGAGGTCGATACTATTCTATCAGGAGAAGTTCGGCTCTGGCGATAGAGTCTCTAAGATAGTTCTTACCGGAGGCGGGCTGGGAGTTGCCGATATAACTGAGTTTTTAAAAGAGAGATTGAAGCTGGAGATAGAGACTCTGCCCATTGCAAAGCGGCTTATTGCTGGTGATGATTTTAAGAGCTGTTACTCTCTCTATGCTTCTTCTATCGGCGGAGCTTTAATCTCAGACTTAAAAAGCAAGTTTAACCTCGCGCCTAAAGTAGAGAAAGATAGGACCGGCAGGCGAATACATCTTGAGATAGCGGTGGTATTTCTGTTTGTCTATGCCGCTATATACTATCTTCACCTTGGTTATAAGAACAGGCTCTCTGTACAAAAAAAACAACTTAATCAGATTCAGTTTGAGATAGGGAGTTATCCGGGGAACTTAGAGCAGGAGTATAAAGATGTTTTAAGCAAAAGAGAGGATTTTTCTGAATTGGAAAAGAGTTTCTTGAATTTGCAAAAGCCTTATATTGAATGGAAAGGGTTCTTTACCGAGATCTCAAATCGTATAGACCCAACTATGTTAGTGGTTGATTTCTGGGTAGGGTTTAACAGTGAAGGTGCTATGGTATTTCAGATTCAGGGTGAGTACGAAGGGACCTATCCGAATGCTCAGCTGGTGCTGAGAAAAGCGAGGCTCAGCTTTGAAGAGTCAGACTTATTTCAGAATATTAAATTTGAGATTCAGAGATCCGGCAAAGTTAAGATAGGCGAGATTAGAAACTATCCCTATACTATGGCCGGATATATAAATTCTGATTTCTTAACCAAGAGAGAGCTATGATAGGGTTTAATTTTAAAATCGATAAACAGTTTGCGGTAATAATTTTCTACATCTTATTGGGGACTATTATTGCCGCAGCGCTATATTTTCTTCTAGTCCTAAAGACTACCGGTAATATAGAGGATTATAACAGCAGAATGGATATTGCTTCAGGTGAAAGCAAAAGAAAGAGAATGATGCTTCAGGCGATAACTGAATTTAACGAGACTAAATTAGAGATAGAGGCGAAGACTTTGAAATTTTCTGAACATATTCCCTATAAGGTTGATACGACCGAGTTTGTTAAACTATTGGACAGTTTCTCTTCCGAGTTTAGTTCCAAGTATGGGCTGAAAGATATGAGGATTGATATCTTGCCTCTTACGGAAGTAGAAGAGGGGTACTATGAGAGGCAGTTCAGGATATATTGCCAGGGCAGGTATATGGATTTGATGAGATTCTTTGATATTCTTCAGAGAGTAAGATACCTTATAAATGTCGAAGAGCTGAGTATAAAAAGAAATCCGAAAATAATCCCCTACCTTGAAACGGATTTAAGGATAACTATAATTCAAACCTCAGAAGAAGAGTAGTCTGTCTCTATCTATTATAAGTCTCTCCTTGAGCAAGGATAGCTATGTTCGTTGACTCCTCTTTGGTTATAATATAAAATAACCAGATAATATAGCAGGCCGAGATGGCGGAATGGCAGACGCGCATGGTTCAGGACCATGTCCCTGAAAAGGGGTGGGGGTTCAAGTCCCCCTCTCGGCAGTGAATATAGATTATGGAGAGTTTAAATTTCAATATCGGACTCTGGAAAGCGCTTTTTGAGACAGCACTGCTTGTATTGGCCGGTTATATTAGCCGCAGGCTGGGTGTTTTTAAAGGTGATGCCGTAAAGGATTTAACGAAGTTCATAATCTATGTAACTCTGCCTGCGCTTATTTTTTACTCTTTCAGCTCTCATTTGAATAGAGCTAACCTCGGAGACTGCTCTCTCTTTTTTTTAGTCTCTCTGATTATCTTTCTAATAGGTTTTGTAGTTGGACTTATCTTTACCAAATCTCTCCTCAAAAGAGAAAATTTAAAAAGGGAGTTTATATTATTAAACGCATTTCAAAACTCCGGATATCTTCCTCTGGCTCTGGTTGGAAACCTTCTCTCACCTGCTGAGGCAGAGATTGCGTACCTTTATATATTCTCTTACCTTGTGGGTTTTAATCTCATAATGCTCTCTTTCGGTTTTTACTATATGCATGCCTCATCAGAGATGAAGCTGAAGAGTTTTATTACGCCGGCTTTTATCGCATCTATTCTGGGTATAGCTTTTGCTTTAAGCGGTTTAGCAGCCGGGATTCCAGATATTATTATCCAGCCGATACATAAATTAGGCTCTACTACTGTGCCTCTGGGTATGGTTATGCTGGGAATGATATTGGCTCAATCCAGGCTCTTCAGACTAGAGCACTTGAGGGAGCTTTCGGTTCTGATATTCTCTAAGCTTCTTCTTATACCGCTGGTAGTTTTGGTCTTGTTAAAGCTTATCAAGCTGGATGGTCTGATCTCTTTTTTGATACTGCTTCAGGCTGCCATGCCTTCAGCTACCACTCTATCTCTAATTGCGCATTTTAAAAACGCTCATACAGAGTTTGTCTCTCAAGGTATTATATATACACATCTTTTTTTACTCTTAACTCTGCCGTTAATTTTTTTATTGTTTTAAGATGCAGGTTATCTCTGGAAGATTTAAAGGTTTAAGAGTCTATGCTCCGCTTAGGAGCAGGATCAGTCCCACATCTTCCGTTGTAAAGAGGGCTATATTCGACTCCTTAAGAGAGAATGTTAATAATAAAGTAATTTTGGATCTCTATGCCGGCAGCGGAGCTCTGGGTATCGAAGCCCTTTCACGGGGTGGAATTGAGGCGGTATTTGTTGAAAATGATCCGGACTCTCTAAATGCTATAGGCAAGAATATCAAACCTCTTAAGAGTGTTAAGACTGAGGTTATTGCTATGGATGCGGCTATGGCAATAAGATTCTTAAGGGGCAGGAAGTTTGATATTATCTTTCTGGATCCTCCTTACCGGGAGAAGGTGATTAAATCTGTATTGCTTGAAATCTCTGAATGTGATATAGTAAAAAAGGATTCGCTTCTTTTCGCAGAACATCATAAAAAAGAGATAGTCTCTGGAGATATCGGGGCCTTTAGGTTAGTGAAAGAGAAAAAATACGGTGAGACCGTAGTATCTGTATTTACGAATTCTGTTTGATGAAAAAAAGAGCAATATATCCTGGTAGTTTTGACCCTGTTACGCTTGGTCATCTCGATATTATAAAGCGGGGCCTGCGTCTCTTTGATGAGATAACGGTGGCTGTTGCTGATACCAATTCTAAAGATAACCTCTTTACATTATCTGAAAGAGTTCAGATGGTAGAGGATGCTGCATCTGATTTAGAGGGGATTAGAGTTGAATCATTCAAGGGGCTGATGGTAGAGTTTGCAAGAGCTAAAGGGGTTAATATTATCCTGAGAGGCTTAAGGATGATATCCGATTTCGAATATGAGTTTCAGATGGCTTTAACCAATAGAAGGTTTGCTCCTGATATAGAGACAATATTTATGATGCCCAATGAAAAGTATTCTTATATCTCATCCAGATTGATAAAAGAGGCAGCCTCTTTAGGGGCGGATACCTCTAGTTTTCTTCCGCAGTCTGCCATAGAGAGATTGGATGCTAAATTAAAGAGGGCCGGATAGTATAATTATGCAGGAGTTAATAAAAAAAGCCTCATTAAACCCAGGCAGGATTATATTTCCGGAAGGAGATGATTTCAGAATCAGAGAAGCTGTAAGAGAGATAGAGCAGAGGAAGATTGCCCGGCCTATCATCTTTATTGAGCAGGATAATGCCGATGATCTAGAGGGGATTGATATTGTAAATCCTAAAGATAAAGGAATGATTGAAAAATATGTAGATATCTATAGTGATTTGAGAAAAAATAAAAATATAGCTAAGGATAAAATAAAAAATCTCTTAGAGTCCAACTCTGTTTTTATTGCCGCTTTAATGGTGAGAGAAGGTTTAGCCGACGCTGTGATAGCGGGGGCAGCCTATACCACAAAAGATGTAGCAAGGGCGGTTATCCACTGTATAGGTGTTAGAGATGGTAGTTTTGTGTCGAGCTGTTTTTTAATGGATACCGGAATTGAAGAGTTTGGTTATAAAGGCAAGTTTATATTTGCAGATTGCGGAATTATTTTTTCACCTGACTTTAAGCAGCTTGCCGATATTGCTATTAACTCCGGAGACCTTTTTAAGTCTCTCTTTAAGAAAGAGCCTTATATAGCTTTTTTAAGTTATTCCAGTCATGGCAGTGCTTCTGGTGAAAGCATAGAAAAGATAAGAGCTGCAGTTAGTCTGGTTAAAAAGAGGAGGCCGGATTTAAATGTTGACGGTGAGATGCAGGGTGATGCTGCCATAGTAAAAGCTGTTGCAGATATAAAATGTTCTGATTCTCCGGTAGCAGGACATGCAAATGTCTTAATATTCCCCGACTTAAATAGCGGTAATATATGCTATAAGCTGGTTGACAGATTGACATCTGCGAATGCTCTGGGTCCAATATTCCTGGGAACCAGATATCCCTGCAGTGATCTCTCTAGAGGCTGCGAGGCAGAAGAGATAGTACTTGATGCTGCTGTTATTTCAATAATGGCTCAACTGAATAAGCAATAGATGTGGTTCTTAACGATTAACTCAGGAAGTTCTTCCATTAAATATAGTCTCTTTAAGGTGAATAAGAGGTTGTCTCTGGCCGAAAAAGGAGTTGTTGAAAAGATTGGCGAAGAACAGTCTTTTTTTAAGACCGGGAGCAGAGTGCTGCGGTTAAGTATACCTGATCACCATAAAGCCATAGATCTTATTTTAGATGCAATAAAGAGAGAGATAAAAGATATATCTTCTTTGGCAGGAATTGGCCATAGAGTGGTCCATGGGGGTGAGAAGTTCAAAGAGTCTGTTGTTATAGATAGCGAGGTTTTAAACTATATTAAGAAATGCAGCCACTTAGCCCCGCTGCATAATCCTCCGGCGGTATTATCTATTGAGGCATCTGTAAAACTGCTGAAGAGTATTCCTCAGATTGCTGTTTTCGATACGGCCTTTCACCATACTATTCCCGACTATGCTTATAACTATGCCATCCCTTATAAATTCTATCGGCAATATAAGATAAGAAGATATGGTTTTCACGGTACCAGTCATCACTATATAGCATTGGAAGCAGCCAAGGTTTTAAATAAAAAATTAAAAGATACTAAGATTATAAGCTGTCATCTCGGTAATGGCTGCAGTATTACAGCTATCAACGGCGGGCGGTCAATTGATACAAGCATGGGTTTTACTCCCCTAGAAGGTCTTGTTATGGGTACAAGGTCAGGGGATATAGATCCGGCCATTGTATTGTTTTTAGAAGAGAGAGGGTTTAATTATACCGAGATAGATAAAATCTTAAACAGAGAGAGCGGGCTCCTGGGAATCTCCGGTCTAAGCAATGATATGAGGGCTATTGAGAGAGCAATGCTTAACAAAAATAAGCGGGCCCATCTTGCTTACAATATCTTTCTCTACAGGCTTATTAAGTATATATCTTCCTATATTGGTATCTTAGAAGGTGTTGATGCAGTTATTCTTACAGGCGGGATAGGGGAGAATCAGGTAAGATTAAAGAGGGATATAAAGAAGAGGCTTAAATCCATTCTGGATAAATTTGATGCAAGGGTTCTTGTTATACCTACAGATGAGGAGCTTATGATTGCCAGAGAGGGTTTGAGATTATTAAAAAGATGATAGATGCTTTAATAATAAACATTAAGAATATTCCTCCGGAGGGTCTGGAAAGAGTTCTGGAGTTTGACCCTAAAGATCTGGATTTAAAGATAGAGGACCCGGCTGAAACTGCAGTTGCCTTTGAAGGTCTTTTGAAATTAGATATCAGTATTGAAATAGCGGCTAGTGAGCTTATAATTAGGTCCAGAATGGAGTATACCTTAAAGCTTATCTGCAGCAGGTGTTTGTACGAGTTTAAACTTCCCTTTGATAAAAATTGTATTTTGAACTATAATATTCAGAATTCTGACTCTATTGATATTAGTGATGGTATTAGGGAGGAGGTAATATTAAGCTATCCTCAGAAGCCGCTCTGCAGGGAGGATTGTGCTGGGGTATGTTTAACTTGCAAGGTGAATTTAAATAAGGAAGAGTGTAAGTGCAGAATGGCAGAAAGTTGATAATTTTTAAATGGAGGTTTTAGATGGCTAATCCGAAAAGGAGACATTCCAATGCGCGGTCTCAAAAAAGGCGTACCCACTGGAAGATAAAAGAGCCTTCAGTGTCGCTCTGCCCGGAATGCAAGGAGCCCAAGCCGATGCATAGGATCTGCCCGCATTGCGGTTTCTATAAAGGCAGGAGAGTAGTAGCAAAAGATGAAAGTTAGGATTGCAATAGATGCAATGGGGGGAGATTTTGCCCCCGCAGTCTGCGTTCAGGGTGCTCAGTTGGCTTTGAGAGAGATATCTGACATAGAGATATACCTCGTTGGCCGGTCTTCCGAGATCTCTCCTCTTATTAAAGGAAGAGAGGGTATTCATATTATTGATGCCAAAGAGGTTATAGCTATGGATGAAGCCCCTGCGCTTAGCGTGAGGAGAAAGAAGGACTCTTCTATAAATAAAGCCATCAAGATGCTTAAGGAGAGAGAAGCAGATGTCTTTATAAGTGCAGGTAATACAGGGGCCGTTGTCTGCGCAGCGACTATGATTTTACGCACCCTACCAAAAGTTGAGAGACCAGGTATTGCAATAATGTTTCCAACCGTTAAAGGGTTTTCATTGATGATAGATGTGGGAGCCAATATCGATCCCAAGCCGTTACATCTTTTTCAGTATGGTCTTATGGGGGCAGCTTACGCTGAACTGATATTAGATAAACAGAATCCCAGCCTAGGTCTGCTCAATATTGGAGAAGAAGAGTCTAAAGGTACTGAGTTTATGAAGAGCGTAAATACTCTTCTTAAGGAAGGCGCTTCTAATTACATAGGTAATATAGAAGGCAGGGATATATTTTTCGGTAAGTGCGATGTTATAATAGCAGACGGGTTTGTAGGTAATGTTGCTTTAAAGGTCTCTGAGTCTGTTGCCATGGCTATTGCAGAGTTGTTGAAAGAGCGTATAAAGGAAGGGGTTTTGTCTAGATTAGGTGCATTATTGATGCTGCCTGTTTTAAAGAGATTGAAACAGGATATGGATTATGCAGAGCATGGCGGTGCTCCGCTTTTAGGCATAGACGGTAATATAATCATATGTCACGGCTCTTCTTCCAGTAAGGCTATAAAGAACTCTATTAAAGTTGCTAAAGAGATGGTTGAGCTGGGTTTAAGAGAGAAGATTAGAGATAAAATAGTTTTAGTATAAGCAGAGGAGAGAAGATGAATATAGGTATTGTTGGCTGGGGTTTTTATGTCCCGGATAGAGTGCTTAGTAACGCCGATCTGGAGAAGATGGTTGATACAACAGATGAGTGGATAACAACAAGGACCGGTATTAAGACAAGAAGGATTGCGGGAGATGATATGGCGGTCAGCGATATGAGCGCCAGAGCCGCAAGGCAAGCTATAGAGAGAGCAGGGCTCTCTCCGAAAGATATCGAACTTACCATAGTTGCCACCATCACTCCGGATATGTTTTTTCCTTCCAGCGCCTGTTTTGTACAGAAAGAGATTGGAGCAGAGAATGCGGCCTGTTTTGATATTAGTGCGGCCTGTTCAGGATTTATATATGCAATGGATGTTGCAAGGGGTTTGATATCTAGTTTAGGTTATAAGAATGCTCTGGTTATCGGAGCTGAGAAGTTATCAGCGATAGCTGATTGGGAGGATAGAAACACCTGTATCTTATTTGGGGATGGAGCCGGGGCTGTTGTTTTATCGGAAGTAGAGAGCGGCGGGATTTTAAGCAGTTACCTGGGTGCGGATGGTACCAAAGACGAATTGCTCTATCTTCCCGGAGGCGGGTCCAGAAATCCGTCAACACATAAGACAGTGGATCAGAGGCTGCATTACCTTAGGATGCGGGGAAATGAGCTGTTTAAAATTGCGGTTAAAATTATGGCTAACTCTGCAGAGGTGGCACTTAAAAGAGCGGGGCTGGAGAAAACAGATGTCAAGCAGCTTATTCCTCATCAGGCAAACTCCAGAATAATATGGGCGACCGCTAAGATGCTTGGATTGAAAAAAGAACAGGTATTTGTCAATATAGATAGATACGGCAATATGTCTAGTGCTTCAGGTGCTGTTGCACTCTGTGAGGTTTTGGATTTAAAAAATATAAATAAAGATGATATACTGCTCTTGGTTGCGTTTGGCGGCGGTCTTACCTGGGGTGCGGCTGCAATCAAGGTTAGCTAGAGGTTAGATTATGAAGTTAGGTTATATATTCCCTGGTCAGGGTTCTCAATATATAGGTATGGGACATGATCTCTATGAGCATTTTGATTTAGCTAAAGAGATGTTCCACGAAGCTAATAATATGCTGGGTTTTGACATTATGAGGCTCTGTTTTTTTGGTCCGATAGAGGAGCTTACGAAGACTAAAAATTGTCAGCCGGCCGTATTTCTCGTATCTGTTGTAACTTTAAGGTGTTTAGAAGAGTATTTCTTTACCAAAGAGTCCGGGGGTCTGATAAAACCTGCTATTACCGCCGGTCTGAGTCTTGGAGAGTATGCATCCTTGGTGGCTGCTTCTTCAATATCTTTTGAAGATGGATTGCTTCTTACTAGGAGAAGGGGAGAGTTTATGGAAGAGGCTTCTAAAGAGAATGAAGGGCAGATGAGTGCTATTATCGGTCTGGATAGAGATATCTTGGAGGAGATAGCAGGGAATACAGGGGCTGAGATTGCAAATATCAACTCTCCCAACCAGATAGTTATAGCGGGAAGCCCCGGGGTTATCAAAAAAGCTGAAACTATGGCTTTGGATAGAGGCGCCAAGCGCGTTATGAGGCTGAATGTTTCCGGAGCTTTTCATAGTTCTTTGATGGAGCCTGCAGCACGAAAACTTATGCTCTATTTGAAGGATCTGACTGTCTTAAAACCTGAGATTACAGTCTTAAGCAATGTAAACGCGTATTACTCTTTCTTTCCGCAGGAGATAAAAGCCAACCTCATAAATCAGGTCAACCGTACCACACTATGGCTGGACTGTGTTAAGGTTATGATAGATTCCGGTCTGACCAGTTTTTTGGAGATTGGCTGCGGTAAAAGATTGAAAGGTTTGTTGCGTAAGATAGATCCCAATCTGATAGTCTATAATATAGAGAACTATAACGATATTGAAAACCTTTATCAGGAGTTAATCTTAGAGGAGGTAAACCATGGGTATGCTGGATGACAGAGTTGCTTTAATAACAGGTGCCGGCAGAGGTATAGGAAAAAGAATAGCTTTAATATTTGCAGATCAGGGGGCGGATATAATCTGTCTGGATTTAGATAGAGAGAGTATTTTAAGTACAGTCTCTGAAGTTGAGTCTAGAGGCAGAGAGGCCCTGGGTCTGGTCTCTGATATCTCTAATATTAAGGAGGTTGAGGATGCTCTGGCCAGCTCTTTAGAGAAATTTGAGAAAATAGATATTCTTATAAATAATGCCGGTATTACAAGAGATAATCTTCTTCTCAGAATGAGTGAAGAGGATTGGGATATTGTCTTAAAGGTTAATTTAAAAGGAGCTTTTAACTGCAGCAAAGTTATATCTAAACATATGATAAAGAATAGAGGCGGCAGGATAATAAATATAGCCTCTATTATAGGTATTGTTGGCAGCGCGGGGCAGGCCAACTATGCAGCTTCTAAAGGCGGCCTCATTGCTCTTACCAAGTCTCTGGCTAAAGAGTTTGCCTCAAGAAATATAAATGTAAATGCAATAGCGCCTGGTTTTATAAAGACTAAGATGACCGATGATTTAGGAGATGAAGTAAAGGCTAAGATGTTGGATGGTATTGCTCTTAAGAGGTTTGGGGAACCGGATGATGTTGCCAAGGCAGCACTCTTCTTAGCTTCAAATCTCTCTGGTTATATTACATCTCAGGTTATAGTGGTAGACGGTGGTATGATATCCTAATTTTATAAAATATTGACTAAATTGATTGAATATGATATATAGATTTAACCTTATTGTTAATAATTGAAAGGAGGAATGATATGGGAGTAGCAGAAAAAGTGAAGAAGATTATTTCAGAACAATTAAATGTTAAAGAGGATGAGATTACGGATAATGCCTCTTTTGTAGATGATTTAGGTGCTGATTCTCTCGATACAGTTGAGCTTGTAATGGCTTTTGAGGAAGAGTTTGGTATTGAAATACCGGATGAAGATGCTGAGAAGATTCGCATGGTATCAGACGCTGTTAAGTACATAGGAGAGAAAGCAGGTAGTAAGGAGGAATAATTTAGATAGTTTTTAAAGTGATGATTATGCCGAGCGATGCTCGGCATAATATTATAATGGTATGAAAAGACGAGTTGTAGTCACAGGTTTAGGAGTTATCTCGCCTCTTGGTAATGAGGTGGAAGAGTTTTGGGCTGCTGTAACCAGCGGTAAAAACGGGATCTCTTCCATAACTCAACTTGATGCAGCTGCTTTTACGTCACGTATTGCAGGAGAGGTGCGGGATTTTGATCCCAGTGAGTACATCTCGGGTAAAGCCCTGAGAAGGATGGAGCGTTTTACCCAGTTTGCAGTCTGTGCAGCTGGAAAAGCTTGGGGAGATTCAGGTCTTAATATCGAGAACATAGATGAACATAAGGCCGGTGTTATCATAGGTTCTGGTATCGGAGCTCTCAGTTTGATAGAGGATCAGGTTACAGTATACAAGGAAAAAGGTGCTCGCAGGATAACACCTTTCCTTATTCCTCTAATGATAGTGAATATTGCTCCCGCTCAGGTTGCTATTGCTTTAGGGCTAAAAGGCCCCAACCACTGCGTTGTAACAGCTTGCGCTTCTGGAAGTCATTCTCTTGGAGGTGCTTTGAGGATGATTCAGAGTGGAGATGCTGATATCATGGTCTCAGGCGGTACAGAATCCTGCATTACACATCTTGGATTAGGAGGGTTCTGTTCCCTTAAAGCGCTCTCAACTAGAAACGATGATCCTGCCCATGCATCCAGGCCGTTTGACAGAGAGAGGGATGGTTTTATTATGGGAGAAGGGGCAGGAATATTAGTTTTAGAAGAGTATCAGCATGCAAAGAAGCGCGGTGCTAATATCTATGCCGAATTTGTCGGTTACGGGGCAAGCTGTGACGCCTATCACCAGACAGCTCCGAATCCTGAAGGAGAAGGTGCATACTATTCTATGAAGAAAGCCCTTGATGACGCCGAAGTTAATATCGGGGATCTGGATTATATCAATGCTCATGGTACGTCTACCCAGCTTAATGATAAGATGGAGACTAAGGCCATAAAGAGATTACTTGGTGAAGATGCAGGTAATGTACCTGTAAGTTCGATTAAGTCTATGGTCGGTCATCTTCTTGGCGCTGCAGGAGGAGTTGAAGCAATCGCAGCCGTATTAGCCATAAGGGACGGTATCATACCTCCAACTACCAACTATGAGTATCCTGATCCGGAGTGCGACTTAGACTATGTTCCCAATGAAGCCCGTAAAGCCGAATTAAATTTAGTCTTGTCTAACTCTCTGGGCTTTGGCGGTCATAATGCCTCTTTATTATTCAAGAAACTTAGCTAAGGTAAGTATTTACCCCCAAAATTTAAATAATTCTTGACTCTTTTTTAGTCCTAATATATATTTTAGAATACGGCGGTTTTGGAGGCATGCAGTAGAGGGGTCGCGGGCTTTTTTTATTTTCTAGTCTATCTATTTTATCATAATTTAGAGAGTCTATCTTCAATAGAACAGGATTAATTTATCACTTTTAAAAATATTTCAAAATATTGAAAAATATAGGTTTATATGGTATAAATCTGTTTAATGAAGGTTGTATATAACTTTATAATTTTATTTTTGGTAGTTATATCTTCTGTTTTCTCAGTATCTTATGCAGAGAATACCTATTGGCCTGATGGGACTCAATATTTAGATTATGGTTCTGTTAAAACTTTTAGCTTATATGAAGTTAGCGATATAGGTAGTGATGATGTCTTGAATGTATACGACCATATAAACCGTTGGCTCCCTGATTCTGATAGCGAGATATTTAACGGATATTTAATGTTAAGGTTTGATGTTCCCTATAGAGGTGAATATTTTTATACTTTAAAACATGATGCTAATAATAGAATTGTGATGAATGGCTTGGATTTAGGAGTAAGTTATGATCTATTAACAGAATTGAACTATTTTGATAGACCTATATTTGTAACATATACCCCTGATTACCTTAGGGAGTCTTGGGACCTAAGCTCTATTACAGAACTTAGGTCAGCGGAGTCAGAGTTTGACGTCAGGGAATTTCTTGATTTTTCAATACCGAAAAGCCATCCTTTAGCTATTTGGGATGTTGCCTATGGTAATAGCACAAGAAATACTGATTTTGCTCCGGAGCTACCTTTCATTGTAGGCATGGGTGTTTTGTATGGATTATCAGAAAATAATATTAAACTCTTAATTGCAATAAGGGTGCATGAGAACGGTCAGACCGGGAATGAGTTTGGAGTAAAAAAGGCAGTTGGTACCAACCTTCTTGAGCAGGCGCATTATGCATCTGGTACTGTAAGAAATAAATATTATGATTATTTAAGGCTGGCTAATCCCAATACTGATTTTATCGCTTATCTGGGTGCAATCTATGCTCCTACAACTTACGGTCTGCCTGAAGAAGAAAGGAAGGGGAATGAGAATTGGATTCCCGGAGTCAGAAGAATATATCAGTATCTCGAGCCTTATTCTTTAAGCAATCTATTGAGTTATTTGGATTAATAAAATCTTTTTAATAAAAACTTATTTAAAAGTTTGACAAAATAGTTATTATGTGGTTTATATTCTATTAGAGGAGAGGGCGTGATATGAAAAGAGAGAGAAATGTAAAAGGTAAGATTGTCCTTAATTTAAAAGATGTTAAGAAGAGAGAGATAAAGCTTCTGACTTCAGGTGTTAGGGTTGTAGTTGAAAAAGATAAAGAATATGCAAGCTGTCCTAATTGCGGTGTTCTCTCAAATAAAGTCTATGAATATAGAAAGCAGCTTATCCTCGATAAACCTAATCAAGATAGAAAAGTTGAGATTGAGTTAAATAAGCGTAGGTTTGTCTGTGTTAATAATAAGTGTTTGATTAAAACATTTACTGAAAATATAGAGGGTCTTGCATCTACAAGAAGGTATACCAGGGCATTTGAGAATTTCTTAAAAGATTTGGTATCCAGGAAAGGCTATCTTAAAGCGCAGAAATTATTACAGGATAAGTATTCACTCAATCTGAGCTTGACTACCCTGTTCTATCTTGATTACTCCGGCAGCAAGGAAAATTAAGAGCTGCCCGGGGTTCTAATATACAGCTAATATAATTTCCGCTTGACTATTAAGTTGATATAAAGTATATATTTTGGATATGCCACAAGTTAGACTAAGTAAAGTCAGTAAGGTCTATTCAGGGGATATTGAGGCTGTAAATGAATTTTCTCTCAACATTGAGAGCGGAGAGTTTACTGTCTTTCTTGGTCCTTCCGGTTGCGGCAAATCCACCACTCTTAGAATGATTGCCGGCTTAGAAGAGATTACAGAGGGTGAGATCTCTATCGGCGATAAGATAGTCAATGATATTCCGGCTAAGGATAGAGATATAGCTATGGTCTTTCAGAATTATGCTCTCTATCCTCATATGACAGTATATGAGAATATGTCTTTTGGTCTAAGGTTAAGAAGCTACCCTAAAGATGAGATAGATAGAAGGGTAAATGAGGCGGCTGATATCTTAAGCATAAAGCACTTGCTTAAGAGGAGGCCTAAGGAGCTCTCCGGCGGAGAGAAACAGAGGGTTGCTGTTGGAAGAGCTATCGTGAGAAAGCCTCTGGTATTCCTGTTTGATGAGCCTTTGAGCAATCTTGATGCTAAGCTGCGCGGCCAGATGAGAACAGAGCTAAACAAACTGCATAAGAAGCTGCAGTCTACAATGATATATGTTACCCATGATCAGGTGGAGGCTATGACGCTGGGGGAGAAGGTTGTTGTAATGAAAGACGGTTATATCCAGCAGATTGCAGATCCGCATACTCTGTACAATAAGCCGGACAATAAGTTTGTTGCGGGCTTTATAGGTACCCCGCCGATGAACTTTATTGAGGGTAGAATAGTTGAATTTGATAGCCGGCTCTATTTTGATTCTGGTAACCTCCGGGTTAGAATAGTAGATGATATGTCATCCTATATTAAGGACTACTTGGATAGAGAGTTAATATTCGGTATCCGTCCGGAAGATATATATGATAAGCTTTTTGTATCTGAAGCACCGCCTGAAAATGTAGTACATGTCAATGTGGAGGTTGTTGAGCCTATGGGTTCTGAAGTCTACCTCTACCTCAATGCAGGAGGCGTCTCTTTTATTGCTAAGGTTGGAGGCCAGGAGCAGGCTCAGGCTGGACAAGATCTTGAAGTAGTCTTTGATATGGGCAAGATACATTTTTTTGACAGAGATACCGAGAAAACTATCGTTTAATTTTTTAAATGAATAACGGTATCGGTATAAAAAAGAATTTACTCCTTCTATCCATCTTTATCTCTCAGGTAGTTAGCTTTTCGTTCTTTCTCATATCTTTTCAGAATTTTAAGTTTCATTTTCCATTTCTTCTGCTTATTGTCTTTTCGGCTTCATTTCTTATCTTCTTCAAGATAGAGATAGGGCTTATCTTTTATCTTCTGGAGATGCTGCTTCTTACGGTATTCTTCTTTGCGGTCAAGTACCCTTCACCCTATATCCAGTATTTTTTGCTCTTCTTTTTAATCTTTGTTTTTAGGTTCAGCTATTTGAAAATAAAAGTCCAGAAGAAGCTAAATTCCATAAATCTTAGCCTGGAAGGGGTCGAGGAAGAGGTAAATGTAAACAACGCTCAATATTTGGAGCTTGTAAAGATAAATGAAGCGTTGGAGAGGAAGATATTTAGATTTACTCATTTGAGAACATTCTCCGAAGATATAATTGCAAATTTAGACCTTAAAGAATTATTGAACGTTATCTCTACTAAGGCTTTAGAGATAATCTCCAGGGGCGAGGTATCTATGATATACCTTTTTGACAGCAATAAGGATGTCTTCAATCTTGCAAGCTCCTGCATTCTCTCTTCTAGAGTTAAGATAAAAGCAAAGACTGGAGATCCTTGCGAGCATTGGATATTCAGACAGCGTACTCCGCTGCTTATAAACGATATTTTAAGAGATTTTAGATTTGATTCTGAAGAGGTGTTTTCCTACGGTAGAGAGTTTAGGTCTCTTCTGGCCTCTCCTATTATATCCAGAGATAAACTTCTGGGTATTTTAAGGATAGACTCCAATGTCGCTGATGAATTTACGGTAGACGACCTGCGTCTCTTAGATATTATCTCTGCGTTATCAGCTATAGCCATAGATAATGCCCGCCTTTTTCAGAAGATGGAAGAGCTTGCGATCCAGGATAGTTTGACCAGTTTTTACCTTAGAAGGGAGTTTTTAAGATTACTTAGCAACAGATTAAAAAGAGGGTCACCGGTATATTTCGCCTTGCTGATGATAGATATTGATGATTTTAAAAATTGTAATGACAGCTATGGACATATAACCGGAGACCTTATCCTTAAAAACATCTCCCGGATTATTAAGTCTAGGTTGAAAAAAGATGAGTTTGCCTGCCGTTACGGAGGAGAAGAGTTTCTGATACTTTTAAATTCCGATGAGAAGGATAGCCTGATTCAAAGGGCAGAGAGCATACGGGAGAGTATTGAGAAGAGCAAGATAAAGATAAGGCGGCAGACTATAAATATAACAGTTACGATAGGGCTGGCTATATATCCTGAAGAGAAGAGAGAAGCTCAGTCTTTAATAGAGCTCTCCGATGCCAGGCTGTATGAAGGTAAGAGAAGCGGTAAGAACATAGTAATCTATGAGTGAGTCTCTTTTTCTACTAATTTTGGTTATTATCTTTGTAATCAAGAGAGATGTCAGATTTAAGATCATCTTTGCGGTTATCTCTTTCTTCTTAGTCTTATATCTTAAGAAGCTGGATATCATGACTTACCTGCCCTGGTTAGTTCTCTACCTCATGCTCTCTTTAATCGATTTTATTAACAGGGGTATAATTAAAGAAGAGTTTCAGAGCCTAAGCTCTGAACATAAAAATATGGAGCTGCAATTTACCAAGAGCGAAGATAAGTTGTCAGAGATGGATGGGGTTAACAAGCAGCTTCAGTCGGATGTTACAAAGATAACAGGTTTTTTTGAAATAAGCAAAGAACTTACAAAGGTTATGTACCTTCAACAGCTGCCGCCTGTTATTACAAGTATCGTTAAGGGAAGTTTCGATATTAATTTTCTTGCCCTCTTAATATTTGAGGGGGAGAAGAGTTATAGTATCTTCATATATCCTAAGCGCAACAGTTGTGAGTTAAAAGAGAATATAAATTATAAGGATATACTGGATTCTGAGAAGATATTGACTGAAGAAGAGCCTGGGTTCTATGATGGCGAGGATCTGAATCCCCTATTTACAAAATTGGGACAGAGCAATTTGGGTAATAAGATGTATCTTATCCCTATTATTTTAGAGGGTAAGATTAAAGGTATTCTGGTATTTGAAGATTTAGCAGAAGATAAGATTGACCTTGCTCATACGCTCTCTGGTTTCCTCTCTCTTACTTTAAGAAAGCTCAAACTCTACAATAAAGTTCAGGAACTTGCTATTACAGATGAATTGACTCAAGTCTTTGTAAGAAAACATTTTCAGGATGTTTGCAGAGAAGAGCTGGATAGAATTAAAGAGAAAAAGGGAGATGCCTGTTTTCTGATGCTTGATCTGGATAGATTTAAAAATTGTAATGATACCTTTGGTCATCTTGTCGGAGACGTAGTATTAAAAGAGACTGCAAAGATAGTTCAGCAGAATGTGCGTGAGATAGATATTGTAGGGAGGTATGGAGGTGAAGAGTTCTGCATCTTTTTGCCGGATACAAGTCTGGATAATGGTATGGAGGTATCGGAGCGTATAAGAAAAGCAGTTGAAAGATATACATTTCATGCTTATGATGAGGTTCTCAATATTACAGTATCGATAGGTCTCTCTTCTCTGGCCGAAGATGCTAAGAGTTATATAGGGTTGGTAGAGAAAGCCGATATGGCGCTCTACTATGCTAAGAGAAAGGGGAGGAACAAGGCGATAGCTTATAGTTTAATCAAATAGATCGAGTTATTTTAAAAATTATGAAGAGTTCTTATATGGGAGTGGATATTGGCGGTACAAATTTAAAAATAGGGTTGTTTGACCCTGAATTGAAGTTTATAGATTTTAAGACTTACACTTTAAATAAAGAGATAACTCCTCAAGATGTAATTTTAGTAATCAAAGATAGCTTTGAAATTTTGTCAAAGAAGTATCACATCAAATCTATAACCTGTGGATTACCTGGACTTATAAACTACGAAGAGGGTTATATCTACTCTCTTACTAACTTTCTCAACTGGGATGATGTTGATTTTAAAAAGCTCTTAAGAGCCGCTGTCAATATTCCTGTTTTCATTGATAATGATGTTAATCTGGCTGCTCTTGCGGAGTATCAGCTTGGTTCTGGCAAAGGCTGCAGCAGCATGCTGATGGTTGCTTTAGGTACAGGTGTCGGCGGAGGTTTAATATTGAATAGAGAGGTATATCGAGGGTGCAACAATGCTGCCGCTGAGATTGGCCATATTCAGCTGAATCCCAATGGCCCCAAGTGCAGTTGCGGCAACAGAGGTTGTTTAGAGAGTTATATCGGCAATAGAAAGCTGCTTGGTTATCTTAAGAGGCGGCTTAAGGATAGCGAGAGTCTTTTAAACAAGATAGATTTTGCTGAGTTAAAACTTGAAGATGCTGCTCATGCTGCTCTTTCAGGGGATAGATTCTCAGTAGAATTTTGGGACTATGCGGCCTCTAAATTGGCCCAGGCTTTAGTTGGGGTTGTCAATGTTTTGAATCTGGAGAAGATTGTAATCGGAGGTGGAATCTCCAATGCAGGAGAGAGCCTCTTTAAACCTTTGAGATGTTATCTTAAAGAGCAAGCTATGGACATTCAGGCAAAGAGTGTTAGTATAGTTAGAGCCCGTTTTAAAGATAGGTCCGGGGTTATAGGGGCAGGGCTCTTAGGAAGATGTAATTTAAAAGAGAGGAGATCGAAATGAAGTTTTTTCTGGATACCGCGAATGTAGATGAGATCAGAGAGGCTAATAGCTGGGGGGTGTTGGATGGGGTGACTACCAATCCTACGTTGGTTTCAAAAGAGGAGAGTTCTTTTAATGAGATTGCAAAAGAGATTGTAGGGATTGTATCCGGGCCTGTCTCTCTTGAGGTTATAGCCGAGGACTCCGGAGGTATGGTCGAGGAGGCTAGAGAGCTTAATCAGTATGGTAAAAATGTTGTTGTAAAAGTTCCCCTTACAAAAGAGGGTTTGAAAACTGTAAAGATATTGAATACTGAAGGTATCAGGACTAACGTTACGCTCTGTTTCTCTCCTGCTCAAGCATTGCTTGCTGCTAAAGCCGGGGCCAGCTATATCAGTCCTTTTATAGGCAGGCTTGATGATATAAGTTTCCATGGTATCCATCTGGTTGAAGCCATAAAAGATATATATGACAATTACGGTTTCAATACCGAGATTATCGTAGCGAGTGTGAGACATCCGCTGCATGTTGTAGAGGCTGCTTTAATAGGTGCTGACATTGCAGCCTTACCTTTTGGCGTTTTAAGTAAACTCTTCAATCATCCTCTTACCGATATCGGTATAGAGCGGTTCTTGAAGGATTGGGAGAAGGTTAAGAAGGTTAAAGTCTAAGTTTTTAAATTATAGAGATATTTATGTTTTTAAAATCAGAAAGAGTAATTTCAAAACATATTAACGTTATAGCCATCCCCCTTTTGTCTCTATTATTCTTAGCAAGAATTGGCTTGGCTGATGAGGTTGAGCTGAAGAGTCCGATAACGGTTAATGGCGATAGGGTTGAGTATGACCCCGAGAGACAGGTTATGGTAGGAGAGGGTAATGTAGAGGTAATATCCAAAGGGATGAAGCTCTATGCAGATAAGATAACTGTCTGGCTTGATGAAGAGAGAGCTCTGGCTCAAGGGGATGTAAAATTTGTAAAAGGTAATGCGGTTTTTTACGCCGAGGAGATAAGCTATTCTTTCAAAGATAACGAAGGTAAGATTATAGAGCCGACTTTTAAAGATTACGGGCCTTGGTACGGCAAGGGTCTAGAAGCTCTGGAGTATGAGGAGTCTAAATATCTTATCAAACGCGCCTATATGACAACCTGTGATTTAGAGAACCCCCATTACAGGTTAGAAGCAAAGACGATTAAAATATTTCCTGAAGATAGGATTATTGCAAAACATGTTGTATTCTATATCCGTAATGCCCCTATATTTTATCTGCCCTATTTCAAGCAGTCTTTAAAAGACAGAAAGGCTCCTTTTATGATTATACCGGGAAAGAGTGATAAATGGGGCTGGTATATCTTAAGCTCATATAGGTACTCTCTTAATGAGAAGAACGAAGGCCGTATAAGACTGGATTACCGGGAGAAAAAAGGTATTGCCCACGGCCTGGAGCATCAGTATAAGAGCGCTGTTGGAGAGGGTGTTGTTAAATATTACTATATGAACGAAAAAGAGTCTGCTTATCAAGACAATGACAGGTTTAGAGTGAGCCTTAGGCATAGCTGGAACCCGGATGATAAGACCTCAATATATGCAGAGTATAATAAGATCAGCGATATAGACTTTCTGAAAGACTATTTTGAAAGAGAGTATGACGAGGATTCAGATCCAGAGACCTATCTCTATATGACAAGAAGATATTCTAATGCTATCCTCAGTCTAAACATAAAAAAACGGGCAAATCATTTTTTTACCGAAGTTGAGAGACTTCCTGAACTGGGGATTGATATCAACGATCTCAGAATCAAGAAGACAAACTATTACTATAGCTCCAATACCTATTTCTCTAATCTGACAAAAAAATATGCTGACTCAGATACTGATTATGACGTCTGGAGATTTGATACCTATAATGAGTTGAGTCATGTGAAGAAATATTTCGGTTTTCTTAACTTCAGTCCTTATCTGGGTGTGAGAGAGACATTCTATTCTAAAAAGATTAGCGGTAAAGAACATATTTTAAGAGGAAATCTCTATACCGGATTCGATAGTTCGACAAGGTTCTATAAAGTTTTCAACCCTGCTTCCGGTAATTTTCTTTTTACTCAAGCCAATGCCGTAAGACATATTATTACACCGATATTTAATTACGAGTATATAGCTGAGCCTACAATATCCAAGGTAGACCTGATGCAGTTTGATGAGTTGGATGAGATAGAGAGAAAGAGCAGAATAACCTTAACTCTAGAGAATCTTTGGCAGATAAAATCAGAAGTTAATGGAGATGTTAAAAAGAGAGATCTCCTCCAGGCCGATATCTCAGCCTATTATGATTGCTCTATTGATGGAGGAAGCAGGTGGGGTGAAGCTGAATTAGAGTTGGATTACAGGCCCAGAGATTGGTTCCGTTTCGAGAATGATTATAGTTACGATATCAAGCCAGGCAGGTTAAATACTGCCAGTTTTGATATGGTTATAGATAAAGATAGGTGGCAGTTATCTTTAGGAGAGAGATATGAAAGAGATAGTTCAGCTCAGCTTACAACGGAGTTTAGTTATAGAATAAACGAAAAGTGGAGGTTTAAGGTATATCAGAGGTATGAATTCCAGAACTCCTCTTTTGAGCGTCAGGAATTTGCGATATACAGGGATCTTCATTGCTGGGACGGAAAGCTTTCTTTTATAAATAACAGACTGGATAACGACAAGACAATATTTGTGATATTTACCTGCAAGGCTTTTCCTGAACATCCTTTTAGCTTTTCGCAGTCTTATAGCGCTGGAGACTAATTCAGCACTTATTTTTATAGAGGTTAAAATTCATAAAATCAGGCATTGCTATGGAATGTAAAAAAGACAAAAATATGAAATTCTGTAATTGCAGTTATTCCGGCTGCAGTAAGAGAGGTATCTGCTGTGAGTGTATAAAGTATCATAAGGATAGAGGGGAGCTTCCAGCCTGTTATTTCAGCAGCAGGGAAGAGAAAACATATGATAGGTCTATTGAGAACTTTATCCGTAGTTACAGATCTTAGATATATTATTTAAGGATTTTAATATGAGAGAGCTTATAGAGATGGATTTGGTTAGGATCAGGATAGATGAGCGCCGCGGAGAGCAGGTGATAGTCTTGAAAGAGAAAGATGGCGAGAGACTGCTTCCAATTGTAATAGGTATAATAGAGGCTAGTGCCATAAAGATGAAGGTGAGCGGATTTAACCCGCCTCGCCCGCTTACCCACGATCTTTTAAACGATATCATAAAACGGCTTAAAGGAAGACTGGATAAGATAGTAATAGAGAGGCTCGAGAACAACATATTCTATGCCAGGATTATCATAGAGCGTGAGGATGGTGAAAAAATAGAGATAGATGCCAGGCCTTCCGACTCAATAGCTTTGGCTCTTAGGGCTGAGGTCCCGATATTCGCTGGAGATGCTCTTCTAAAACAGGTAGAGAGAAAGTAGTATGGCAGAATTTAAACTAAAAGTTAAATTACTATCTCAGACACCGGAGGCGCTTAAAGTTATCTATTCAGCTGCCCGTCAATGCTATAGCAGCAACACTGCGGGGGATATCTTTAATGGGGTTGAGGATGATGATGAGATTAAAGGTTTTATTGAAAACATCTTAGCCTCAGGTCATGAGAGTCCTTTGGAGCATGCAAGCTTTACTTTTACGATAGATGGTATCTCCCGGGTATGTTCTCACCAGCTTGTAAGGCATAGAATTGCCTCTTTCTCTCAGCAGAGTCAGCGTTATGTAAGAGAGCAGGATTTTGATTATATAGTACCTGACTCTATAAAGAGTGATCCTGAGATTAAAAAGATATTTGAAGATCTGTTATCCGGTATTCAGAGTTCTTATAATAAGATGTTGGATTTTTTAAAGGAGAAGGGTATCCCGGGTGAGAAGGCTAATCAGGATGTAAGGTTTGTTCTTCCCGGAGCTTGCGAGAAAAAGATAGCGATGACGATGAACTTAAGAGAGTTGATGCATTTCTTTAAGCTCAGACTCTGCAGCCGGGCTCAATGGGAGATCAGGGCTCTTGCTCAAGAGATGCTTAAGATATGTAAGAGTAGTCTGCCTATACTATTTGAGAATGTTGATGCTAAATGTGTCTCATTGGGATATTGCCCTGAGAGTGAAAAGTTTCCCTGCGGCCGCTATTTAACGAAGGATAATCTCTTAAACGATTCTTAATCAAAAAAGGGGAGGGTCAAGAGATGGCAAAAGCTTTAGTTCTCTATTATTCTAAGACAGGCAATACAGAGAAGATGGCCAAATTAATTACAGCGGA
This sequence comes from Candidatus Kaelpia imicola, assembly GCA_030765505.1. Lineage (NCBI taxonomy): Bacteria > Pseudomonadati > Candidatus Omnitrophota > Candidatus Kaelpia > Candidatus Kaelpia imicola. Next base: position 51,509 of record JAVCCL010000043.1, read on the forward strand.
GTTATCCATGAGCATAGATTGTGATTTAAAATCTGCTCTGGATATAGGAGTGGATGAGTTTTTAAAGTACGATGCTATCATTGTGGGCTCTCCGACCTACTATGGTTCTATGGCAGCGGAACTAAAGCAGCTTTTTGACCAGAGTGTAAAGTTTCACGGTCAGCTGGACGGTAAGATAGGAGCCGCATTCTCTTCAGCCGCAAATATAGCAGGGGGCAATGAGACCACGGTTTTGGATATTATAAATGCGATGCTTATTCACGGTATGATAGTTCAGGGCAATCCTAAAGGTGACCATTACGGTGCGGTGAGCATTGGTTCTCCGGATAAGAGAGTTGAGGATAATTGCATAAGGTTTGCCTCTAGGATAGTTAAGCTGATAAATAGAGTAAGCCGGTAGATGAGAGAGAGAATAATTATAACAGGCGGCTGCGGTTTTATCGGTAGCGGAATAGTTTGGGCCTTAAACAGAAAAGGGTTAGAAAATATTATTGTCGTAGATGAGTTAGGAGAGAATGAGAAGCAGAAGAATATAGCCAATTTAAAATTCAATGAATTGATTGATAAGAACGATTTTCTATCTGGAATCTTGGATGGTAGTTTTAATTCCAGCAGTATAGATACTATATTCCATCTCGGCGCCTGCAGCTCTACAATAGAGAGAGACTTGGGTTATTTAATTGAGAACAATTATAACTATAGTAGGCATTTGGCAAGGTTTGCTCTTAAGAACGATATTAGGTTTATATATGCATCATCCGCAGCTACCTACGGTAGCGGCTCTTTAGGTTTTAGTGATAGCGGAGAAGAGCTGTTTAATCTTAAGCCGTTAAACTACTATGGATATTCTAAACAGTGGTTTGATATCTGGGCAAGACATAACAAGGTTTTAGGGAAGATGGCAGGGCTTAAATATTTTAATGTCTATGGCCCCAACGAATATCATAAGGGCCAGATGAGAAGTTTTATCGTCAAGGCCTATGAACAGATTAAAGAGAGAGGAGAGGTGAGGTTATTTAAATCCTATAGGGACGGAATTATAGACGGTGAGCAGATGAGAGATTTTATTTATCTGAAAGATGCGGTCAAGATGAGTCTTCTCTTCTTTGAAAATAGAGATTTGGGTGGAATTTATAATATCGGTACAGGAGAGGCGCACTCTTTCAATCAGCTTGCTGAAGCGGTCTTTGGGGCTTTAGGCTTGGAGCCTGACATAGAGTATATCGATATGCCTCAGGAGCTAAAAGAGCAGTACCAGTACTTTACTCAGGCTGATATTTCAAAGATTAACAATGCCGGCTATAACTGGAAATGCTATGACTTTAATCTAGCCGTATCGGATTATGTTAAAAATTATCTAGAACCAAAAGCCTATCTCAGTATTTAACTTTTCTCTTGACAAAGCCGTTAGGATATATCAAAATATATCAAGTAGTATTAAAGTATATTAAGTAGGGACAAATGATTATTAACGAAGAAAAGAAATTCTACTCAGTAAGAGAGGTTGCCGGTTATCTCGGTATATCCAAACAGACGCTCCTTAGATATGAGAAGAGAGGGATTTCCCCTAAGGCTAGGCGTAATCCAATAAATAGATGGAGAGAGTATAGCTGGATAGACATCCAAAAATTAAAAAGAATTCTTGGCAGATGATAAGGAATATTTTTTTTATTTTAATATTTTTATTATTGTTATATCCTTTTAAAGAGGTTTACTCTCAAGAAAAAGAATCAAGGCTGAGAAATCCTTTTTTAACATCCGAAGAAGAGATGAAAATACTTGGAATTAAACCTACTAAAGCGAAAGGCCGGAAGATTATTCCTTTAGAGAAGCTCAATCTTTCCGGAATCATATATGGAGAAAAAAAAATCGCTATAATTAACTCTGAGTTTTACAACGAAGGTGATCTGATAGGAAATTTTACCATTAAAAAGATAGAGCCTTTGAGCGTAATTTTAAATACAGAGAGACGTGAATACGAACTCAAGCTCAAGCATGTTTTGGCTGCAGTAAAAGAGCCTAAAGAGGATCTGGAAAAAGAGACGGTCAAAGAGAAAGAGGATGTTAGCAGGGAAGAGTGGTCTGATGATATAATTGAGCAATTGCTTGGAGCAACGGAATGATTAGAAATATAATATATTTTCTATCTCTGCTTTCATTGTTAATATTCCCTCCTATATTAAATGCTCAGATAGCTTCTGACTTGATGGATGATGATGGTGTGTCTGACAAGCTTACCAAGAACATAAAGATTGAACAGAAAGCCGGCAATCTATACAACGTCGAGTTTAGAAATGCGGATATTAAAGATATTATAAGATATTTTGCCCATGAGTATGGACTCAATATTATAGCCGACAAAGATGTTGAAGGTACTGTTACTGCAAGTCTTGGCAATGTTACCATAAAGCAGGCTTTGGGCCAGATTCTTGATTCTCAGAATTATACTATGATTGAAATAGATAATGTGATTCGTGTTAAAGCAAAGCTTTCTCCTGTTACGACTTTTAAGCTTCACAATGTTTCAGCCGCAGATATATCAGATAACATGGTTTCTCTTTTGGGGTCAGAAGGCAAGATGGTTATTGATGAGGTAACCAACTCTATCATGGTGACCGATAGTGATGATAATATTAATATAATGAGGAATTTTATTGAAGGTGTTGATGTAAAAGGGAGGCAGGTCTTGATAGAAACAAAGTTTGTTGAGACTACCCTGAATACTTCAAAGAATCTCGGCGTAGAGTGGGGGACCACAATTACTGTTCAAGGTGCAGCCCGGCCGCATACTTTTCCTTTTGGCTCTACAGGTGATAAGTATGCCTTTGGTAATGAAAATGCGCAGATTGGAACAGACGAGGAAGAGAGAAGTAATATTGCCGGTTTTCCTGTTGCTGGTAGCGGGGAGTATACATTCGGTACTCTTGATTTTGCACAATTCAAGGCAGTCTTAAAAGCACTTCTAACTGATGACGATACCAAGATTATCTCCAATCCTCAGGTTGCAACATTAAATAATAGACTGGCTACGATAGGTGTCACGACAGAGTATCCTCTTCCTACTTATGAGGTTGATAGCAGTACCGGGGAGTTGACCGTATCCGGTTATGAATATAAAAATATTGGAATTACACTCAATGTTACCCCTTTTATTGCAAGCGATGATTATATAACTATGACTATAGAGCCGACAGTAGGTACTGTGGGTGAGACGATTAGCGTTGGAGATACCGGGTTTAAGCTTCCCATAATAAGTTCTAAAACCGCCACTACGAAAGTGACTATAAAGAACGGAGAGACTATTGTAATAGGCGGTCTTATCAGTACCGAAAAGATAAAGTCCACGACCAAAGTGCCTCTGTTGGGCAGCATACCTCTTTTAGGTAAGCTTTTTTCTTATGAGGGGACTAGTGACTATAGCTCAGAACTTTTAATATTTGTTACGCCTCACATTCTTAACCTTGAAGGAGACGAAGAGCTCAAGAGGGAAAAGATAGATGAGCTATACGAAGATATAGATAGGTTGATGTTTGATGAAGACTACGGGGCTGTTATATCTAAGGTTGACGAGATTTTAGAGTTAGACAAAGGAGAAGAGAGAGCTAAAGATTTAAAGGTTAAAGCCGAAGAGAATATCAAGCAGAAAGAGAAAGAGGAAGAGGGGAAGGCGGAAGAGAGAGAGGCATTTTTGAGATCCCTTTGGAGGGAGGCCAATAGTCTCTATGCAGGGGGGGAGTATCAGCAGGCAAAGGATAAGTATATCTATATTCTGGCAGAGAGCCCTGATGATAAGATGGCGGTTAAAATGCTCAAGAGGTCTCAGGAAAAGGTAGAGGCTATTAAGGAAAACGATTTGTACTCACTTATCAGAGAAGGCAAATCTTATTATAGAGAGAATGATTTTAATAAAGCTCTGGCCTCTTTTAGAGAAGCTTTAGTTATAGATCCTACAAACAGAGCTATTTCAAATTATATAGTTGATATTGAATTAAAGTTAACCCAGGAAGAATTAGGTAAGGTTGAGAAGCCGCTTGAAGAGATAGAGAGAGAGAAGAGAGTCCAATCTCTCTGGGAGGAGGCGAATAGTTTTTATGCAGCTATGAATTATGAGGGAGCCCGTAATATCTATACTCGGATACTCGCTTTAGAGTCTGACAATAAATCTGCCATGGATATGCTTAAGAGATCCGAAGAGAAGATAGGACAGCAATTGAGCGAGAGAGCATCCGCTCTCCTTCTTAGCGCTGAGAAGTCTTTTAGGAAGAGAGAGTATTCTCAGGCTTTAGAGAGTTACTATAGTGTTCTTCAAATAGACCCTGATAATGAAGATGCAGAACTTGGTATTACCGAACTGAACAAATATATTCAGGAGAGAGAAGAAGATAAGCAGGTTGCCTTGGATCTTAATAGGGCTTTAAAACTATATCAGGGCGGTAGTTATAGCGAAGCAAAGTTTGTATTAGATAAGATACTTAGTAAGAGACCTGATAATGAAGAGGCTTCTAAATATAGAAGGCTGTCTATCCAAAAGATAAATAAAGATAAAGATATAGCTCAGCTCTGGGAGGAAGCAAATAGATATTATACTGCCAGGGATTATGAAAGAGCCCTTGATATCTATACCCAGATACTTGCGTTAGAGCCTGACAGCAGGTCTGCTATGGATATGCTTGATAGATGCGAGGATAAGCTAAAAGTTGAGAAAGACGAAGTACTTAGTTCTCTGCTTGTTAAGGCTAGAAAATCTTCGAGGAAGAAGGATTATACGGGGGCTTTAAGCTATTTTGAAAAGGTTCTTGAGATTGATCCCGGTAATAGAGAGGCGGATAGTGAGATAGTTGAGATTCAAGGATTGATAGAACAGGAGACTTTTAAAAAGAGTCTGGATAAAGCTCTGCTGAGTGCTAAGAGTCTATATAAACAGGGCAGCTTTAAGGAGGCTAAGATTATATTAAACGGAATCATAGAGAAGAGCCCAGAGAACAGAGAGGCCTTGGGATATCTTGAGCTCTGCTCGCTTAAGATAGCCAAAGAGAAAAAAACGGCTTTATTATGGCAAGAGGCTGATACTCTTTTTTCTAAAGGTGATTATGGGTTGGCGCGTCAAAAGTATGCTCAGATTCTCTCTATAGATTCAGGTGGGAAGGTAGCTTTGGTTAAAATAAATAAATGTGAGGAGAAGCTTGAGAAGGCAGAAGAGCGGAAGATAGCTGCTTTACTTACTTCAGGTAGGATTGAGTATAAGAGAAAAGAATATTTGAAAGCACTGGAACGCTTTGAAAAGGTTTTAAAGTTAGACCCTGCTAATCAGGATGCGGTAACTGAGATGATAAAAGTGGAGAACGCGCTTAAAGAGCAGAGCTGGCCTCAAGAAGAAAAATTAGATTCTGCTGATTTAAGGTCTAAGATTGCTGAGAGTGAAAGAGCGAGTCAGCTCTGGGAGGAAGCCAACAAGCTATATGCTGAAAGAGCATATCTTAAGGCGCTTAAGAAGTATGCTAGCATTGTAACTATTGAACCTGAAAATCAGTCTGCTCTTGAGATGCTGAATAGATGCGAAGATAAGATTGAGATTAAAAGGAGTAGAGAGGTTTCATCTCTTTTAGTTATGGGCGAGAAGGCAAGGAGGAGCGGCAATTACGATAAGGCACTGGAGTATTTTGAACGAGTTTTAGAGTTGGAGCCTGCCAATAAAGAGGCTGATGGTAAAATTCTGGAGATAGCCTTGCAAAAGGATGGTAAAAGAGGGGCTAAGAAGAAGAGCCTTGAATTGGCTAAAAGAGAGAGCAAGGAAGAGGAGCTGAAGATCTTATGGGAAGAAGCAAACATGTATTACAGTCAGAAAGATTTTAAGTCTGCCTGGGATAAATATGCCGACATTCTCTCTCTTGACCCAGAAGATAAGATTGCCAATGATATGCTTAATAGATGCGAGGATAGGCTCTATGAGACTAAAGTAAAAGAGATCTCATCCTTGCTTCTATCTGCCTCAAGAGAGTTTCGTAATAAAAATTATGATAGAGCTCTTAAATATTATCAGGATGTTCTTCAGATAGACCCTGACAGCAAAGAAGCAAGAAGGAGTATAGAGGATATCTATAAGAGTATGAGGTCTCTTGAGATGGCAGAGAGGGTTAAAGGCGATCTGGTTAAAGCGAAATCTCTTTATAGTAAAGGAAGGTTTAAAGAAGCGGAGATCATGTTGGATGAGTTATTAAAATTAGATTCTAAAAATAGAGAGATTCAGAAGTATCTTACTTTGACAATCGAGGCTATAAGGCAAAAACAGGATTTAAAAAATTTCTGGGAGGAAGCCAATAGTCTCTATGCCGAGGGAGAGTATGAGTTAGCCTGGAGGAAGTATAGCGATATTCTTGTAATTGACTCTAACGATGAAGTTGCTCGTCAGATGGTCAAAAAGTGCCGGAGTAAGATCCAGCAGTATAATATAAAAGAGATTTCGGCTTTACTCTCTGCAGGAGAGAAATATTTAGTTAAAGGCGAGAATCAGAAGGCATTGAATTACTTTATGAGAGTTTTAGAGTTGGACCCTGCCAATAAAGGGGCGGAAGAGAATATCTCCAAAATAAAAGATAGTCTTAGGGCTGAAGAGATAGAGCCTTATAAGGGCAAAAGAGAAAAAGAGATAGGTGCATTATATCTAAGCGGTGTTAAAAATTATGATAAGGCTGATTATGATAAGGCTATATATCTTTTTGAGAAGGTTTTAATAGCTGATCCTACTCATGAGAATGCATATCGATATTTAGAGATGGCCCATAAGAGAAAGAGTATGGCTGAGAGTGAAGTTGCAGTAGAGGTTGATTTCAAAACAGCTGTTGAGGATGTTATCTCTATAGAAGATATATTAGAAGAGAAGAGTTTGACAGAAAAAGAGATAAGAGAGTTATATAGAGGAGCAGTAAGATTATACAAGAAGAAGGAGTATCAGAAGGCCTTGGATAAATTTAGATCTTTATCTCAATTAGACTCCAAATATCAAAAGGCATCCAAGAAAAAGATCAAGGCATGTTTGGAAAAGATAAGAAAACCACTTCCCTTGGATAAAGTTGAAGAGAAGTACCAGCTTGGCTTGGATTACTTTAAAAAAGATCTCTACAAGAAGAGTATTCAGCTTTTCTTAGAGGTGTTGGACTTAAAGCCTAAATATAAAGATGCCAGAAAGTATCTTAAGTTATCAAGGGATAGGCTTCAGATGATGGACTCACTTGGTGATTTCGAGCAGGCTGCTATTGAGGATAAATGAATTTTAAAGAGAGTAAGGTCCGCATAATATTAGATAAAAATTTTAAAGATGACCCCATTATTATTATTCGGGGCAGTGTTATAGACGAAAATGATAACGGAATTCTGGTAACAGGCAGAATCTTCATGAAGGTGGTCGAAGATGGAAGAATGGTTGAGAAACCTATTGATAATGAGACAAAACTGCTATTTACTCCCTTTAAAAGTATAAGGTTTCTGGAGTTTGTTATAGCCGGTTCTAAATATGATGCTCTGCATAAAAAGGTTTTAAAAGAGGCTCCTCTTGACTCTTCCCAGATCAACAGGGAAGGGGCATTTTAATAATATCAAATATCAAAAAATATAGAGATGATGAGTAATATCTGTGTATTGGGAGATGGCGGCTGGGGAACGACGGTGGCAATCTTATTACAGCAGAAAGGTCATCAGGTTACTCTTTGGAGTTATGATCCTGATTATGCTTTGATTCTGGATAAAGAGAGAGAGAATAAGAGATTTTTCCCGGGTATTAAAATCCCCCCAGGGATAAGCATTACTTCAAATCTTAGTCTGGCAGTATCAGATAAAGAGATTATTATTCTAGCTGTTCCATCTATATATATAAGAGCTGTTTTGAGCAGGCTATCTGGATTTAAGAAAGATATTATCTTTGTCAGCCTTGCAAAAGGTATAGAGCAGGAGAGTTTTAAGCGTGTTTCTGAAATAATCTGTGAGGAGTTGGATAAAGTCAAAATGGCAGTTCTCTCCGGTCCGGCCATAGCATATGAAGTTGCTAAAAAGAGTCCCTCCAGCGTTGTTGTTGCTTCAGAAGATGACCGGGTTGCTAAAATAGTGCAGGAGTTATTCTTTACCCCCGTTTTCAGGGTCTATACAAGCAGTGACGTTATAGGTCTTGAGCTAGGAGGTGCTTTAAAGAATGTTATTGCCATAGCAGCGGGGATATGCGATGGACTTGGATTTGGAACCAACACAAAGGCAGCCTTATTATCCCGTGGATTGGCAGAGATGGTTAGGTTCGGCAGGAGCCAAGGTGCTCTATCAGAGACTCTCTTTGGTTTGAGCGGATTGGGTGATATGGTAACAACCTCTTTTAGCTTAAAGAGTAGGAATAGGACTTTGGGAGAGGAGATAGGCAGGGGTGCTAAGTTAGATGATGTATTAAGGAACAAAAATACTGTAGCAGAGGGAATATATACAGTTAAAGCGCTGCATGGTTTTACAAAAAGCAGCAAGATAGAGATGCCTATTGCAGAGCAGATTTATCGAGTGCTTTATAATAATAAAGATCCTTATAAAGCAGTCTCTGATTTAATGGCCAGAGAAGCAAAGCCAGAGTCCTATAGTTGTTGATTTTTAACTCTAATATGCAGTATGTTTATTTAGCGGGGCGTAGCGCAGCATGGCTAGCGCGCCTGAATGGGGTTCAGGAGGTCGGGAGTTCGAGTCTCCCCGCCCCGATTTACCTTTGCAACTTAAGGTTGTAAGATAATAATAAGATATGGTAACATATATAAAATAGTTCAACCTTTTAACAAGAGGAGGCATGTATGGAAGCATATTGTGTAAAGTGTAAATCAAAAAAAGAGATGCAGGAAGGAGAAGAGGTTACTCTTAAGAACGGCCGTAGAGCTATGAAGGGGAAGTGTCCTGATTGCGGTACGTCTTTATTTCGCATTCTAGGTTCTAAATAGTGATAGGAAAGTAGCAAGGGTGGATTTATACCGGAAAGCAAAGTTCATTGCCGGTCTTATTCAGGATAAGGACGGAGATGATGTTGTGTTGATACATATGGGTCAAGCAGTGAGCTTTACTGTTTTTTTTGTTATCTGCAGTGCTAATTCACACCGGCAAGTTAAAACAATAGTTGATTATATAATCTCAAATACCAAAAAGAATAAGATTAAAATCTGGCATACTGAAGGTTATGAGAGTGCAGATTGGGTATTGCTTGATTATGGAGATATAGTGGTACATATATTTATGGAAGAGCAGAGATTATTTTATGAGTTAGAGAGGTTATGGCGCGACCTCCCCTTGGAGCATATTGGGGCAGCTTGACGGTTAATTTTTTATTGTTATGTTAAATATAGAGGATAGACTAAAAGGATATCTAGTTGAGATTGCAGCTGGCTGGGGTATTGGCGATTTGAGTATTGAGGTGGGTACTCCTCGCTCTAGGGAGTATGGAGATCTCTCAACCAATATAGCCTTAAAACTATCTAAATCTTTAAAAAAGAAGCCTAAAGATATAGCAGCCAGTATCCTATTAAAGCTTAAAGAAGATTTTAAGGATGTTTTTGATAATATCGAGATTGCGGAGCCGGGATTTATAAACTTCTATTTCTCGGTAGAGTATCTCTATGAATTTTTGGGGGATATATTAAAAGATGAGGGAGTCTTTTTAAATAATATAGGGAAAGAGAAGAAGGTTCTTATTGAGTTTGTATCTGCGAACCCAACAGGCCCGCTCTCTATTGCTCACGGGAGGCAGGCTGCTGTAGGTGCTTCATTAGCCAGGATACTTGACTCTTCGGGGTATAAAGTGGATAAAGAGTATTATGTCAACGATGAGGGCAATCAGATAAATCTGCTGGGTGAATCTTTGCGGGTGAGGTGTTTAGAGCTTCTTGGAAAAGAATCCGAGCTGCCTGACGAAGGTTATCAGGGTGAATATTTAATTGATATGGCGAAAAAGATAGTGAAGGATGAGGAGATAAGCATAGAAGATATAGAGAGCAGAGAGCTTAATTATTTCTCTGAGTATGCATTGAAGTGGATTCTTTCCGGGATTAAAAGTTCTCTTTCTGATTTTGGAGTCGATTTTGAGAACTGGGTTTCCCAGAGAGATGCTGCTTCTAAAAATTCCGTGGAGGATGTTATAGCCAGGCTAAAGTCTAAAAACTGTACTTATGAGCAGGATGATGCATTATGGTTTAAATCCAGTGATTTTGGCGATAGTCAGGACAGGGTTGTTGTTAAAAATGATGGAGATTATACTTATTTTATTGCTGATATTGCCTACCATCTGGATAAATATAAGAGAGAGTACGATCTTGTAATAGATATCTGGGGTCCTGATCATCATGGTTATATCAAAAGAGTCGAAGCTGCCTTGAATGCTTTAGGGTATGAGGCAAAGAAACTGAAAGTTTTAATTGTTCAGCTGGCTACACTATATAGAGACGGTAAGCCTATTAAGCTCTCGACAAGACGCAATGAGACTATAACCTTGGATGAGGTTATATCTGAGATTGGCTCCGATGCAACTCTCTTTTTTCTCTTGAACAGAAAGCTGGATAGTCATCTTGATTTTGACCTAGAGTTTGCTAAGAAGAAGAGCATGGATAACCCTGTATACTATATCCAGTATGCACATGCTAGGATCTCAAACATCATAAGTTTTGCAGAGCAGAACAGCATAGATTTAAGAGAGTCTCTCACCTCTGATTTAGCAGCTAATTTAAGAGAGCCGGAGGAAAAAGATATCCTGCGCAGCTTGGTGCAATTTTCTAGAATAATAAAGATATCTGCTCTTACAATGGAGCCCTCTCTTATTGCGGCATATCTACACGAGCTTGCTCAGCAGTTCCACAGTTTTTATAATAAGTATAGGGTTGTTACAGATTCTGCTGCATTGACAAAAGCACGGCTCTATCTCTGTTCTGCAATCCAGATTGTGCTGAAGAGAGGTTTGGGATTACTCGGGATATCTGCTCCCGATAGCATGTAGCATGTTTAAAACTCTTAAAATATATCTTGGCGAAAGAGTAGATTATAGGAGTTTAATCAAAAGTTTCAGCGAATTAGGTTACAAGAGAGTGAGTAGTTTAGGTGCCAGAGATGAGTTCTCTTTTAAGGGAGCCGGCATAAGTATATACCCTTCCAGTTATGAATTACCATTGCGAATCGAGATAGATGACGATGTTGTATCTTCAATAAGAGTATTTAATCCCCATAGCGGCGATATTTTGGAAGAGCATGGGATGCTGATACTTTTACCTGTAAGACTCTCTAAGTTAAAAGATAGAGAGAGTCTCTATCTTGAAAGTATACCAATCGAGAATTTTCTCGATATTAAAAGAGGAGACTATGTCGTCCATATTACTCATGGTCTAGGCAGGTTTCTCGGTATTAAGACCTTAAAAGGAGAAGATTTCTTTTTAATCAAGTATTTCAGAGAAGATAGACTCTATATTCCCGTAAAAGATGCAGATCTCATTCAGAAGTATCTGGGGTTTGGAGGTAGAGCTCCTAAGTTAAGTAAGCTGGGAAGTAAAGATTGGCAGAGTCTGAAGAGTAAGGCTAAGCGCGGCATAGAGAGTTTTGCAAAGGATCTGCTCAAAATTCAAGCAGAGAGAGTAACTTTAAAAGGATACTCTTTTTCCAGAGATACAGATTGGCAGAATGATTTAAAGAACAGTTTTCCCTACAGAGAGACTCTCGGCCAGCTGAAAGCTATAGAAGAAATGAAGAGAGATATGGAATCTATCTCTGCGATGGATAGGTTGATATGCGGCGATGTTGGTTATGGTAAGACCGAAGTTGCTTTACGTGCGGCATTTAAAGCTGTCATGGATAATAAACAGGTCTCAATGCTCGTACCTACGACAATACTTGCTCAGCAGCATTACCAAAGGTTTACGGAGAGGCTCACGCAGTTTCCGGTTAGGGTTGATATGTTATCAAGATTTAGAACTGAGAAAGAACAAAAAGAGATTTTGGCTGACTTAAAAGAAGGCAAAATAGATATAATTATCGGGACTCATGGGTTAATATCATCCAATATTGAGTTTAAGGACCTGGGTTTACTTATAATAGATGAGGAGCAGAGGTTTGGTGTGATTCAGAAAGAGAAATTTAAACAGTATCGTCAGGTGGTAGACGTTCTGACTCTGACTGCAACGCCGATTCCGCGTACATTATATCTCTCTCTTGTTGGTATTAAAGATATGTCGGTTATAAATACTCCTCCGGAGGAGAGGTTGCCGGTCAAGGCGTATATCTCTGAATATGATGACAATCTAATTAAGCATGTTATCAGAAGAGAGCTTAAAAGAGGAGGCCAGGTATTCTTTGTAAATAATAGGATAAGAGGTATAGAGAGAACGGCGGCAAAACTAAAAAAATTATTACCTAAGGTAGAGATTGCTGCTGCACATGGAAGGATGGGGAAGAGAGAGCTTGCTGATATTATGGTGAGATTTTTGAATTCTGAAATAGATGTTTTAGTCTCTACGACCATAATCCAATCCGGAATCGATATCCCTAACGTTAACACTCTGATTGTAAATAGAGCGGATATGTTCGGTTTAGCAGGACTCTATCAGCTTAAAGGAAGAGTGGGGAGATATAATAGGGCTGCCTATGCATATTTTTTAATACCTAAAGATAAGCCTGTTTCAGGAGATGCTTCAAGAAGGCTTAAGACTATAATAGAAGAGGCGGATTTAGGTGCAGGGTTTAAAATTGCTATTCGGGATTTAGAGATAAGAGGGGCGGGTAACATATTAGGGCGAGAACAGCATGGATTCATACAGTCTGTGGGTTTTGATCTTTATTGCAGGCTTCTTAAGCAGGCAATATATAAATTGACAGGAGATGAAATAAAAGAGAGAATGTTTAGCAAAATCAACAATTGAATACGGGGGTCTTTATGAGAAAGTTTTTAACGGTATCAGCGCTGCTCTTGTTGATAGCTAATATCTCCGGGGCTGTTTTAGTAAATAGAGTAGTAGCCGTAGTTAATGGAGAGGTTATAACCGAGGCTGACCTGGTTCGTTTTGCCAAAAAGATGGCCATAGCTCGGAATATAGATTTAGCCCAGATGGATAGAGCTACAGAGGATAAGGTTATCAGGGAGTCGCTCAATGAGTTGATAGAGGATATGCTGGTTCTCTCTTATGCTAAGAGATTGGGCTTAGGAATAGATGAAAAGGCGGTTGAGAAAAGAATTGCCGTAATCAAGGATAGTTTTAATACTGAGATGGAATTTTTGAGCAGGCTGGAGAGAGATGGTTTAAGCTATGAAAGTCTTTGGCAGAGAATACATAACGATATTCTAAAAACCAAGACTGTTGATTATTTTGTCAAAAGAAAGATAGAGGTTCATCCTCAAGAGATAGAAAAATACTATCTTGCTAATAAGGATGAATTTATAGCACCTGAGGCATTTAAAGTTGAGAAGATATATGTTAAGAAGGGCGAAAGTAGCAGGGATAGGATAGACCAGATAAAATTGTTAATCGAAAAAAAAGTGCCATTTAAAGACTTGGCTCAGAATCATAGTGATTCCTTAGCTGATAATGTAAGAGAAGGGGAGTGGATTCAGAAGGGCAGGATTGGCGAGGAGATAGCCAATGCTATCTTTGGTCTTAATGTTGGAGAGGTAAGTGATATTATAGAGACTGAAGGTGCTTATTACATATTTAAAGTCGTTGCTAAGTCTGAATCTCACCTGGAAGAGTTAGATAAGGTTAAGGACAAGGTCTATAATCGTCTATATCAGAGAAAATTTTCTGAGAAATTTAATAAATTTATCACAGAGCTTAAAGAGGATGCCCAAGTCGATATTAAAATATAAGAAGCTCTTGCTCTATACTCTGGGAGATCCGGCTGGAATAGGTTCTGAGATAATCATTAAATCTTTAAGCCAAAGAGAGGTTCTTAACTCTGCCATACATCTTATAATTGCAGACCATAAATCTATTCTTAAGGTTACTTCAATCTTAAAATCGAAAGTCAGCTTAAACATAATGACTGGTTTTGATAGTGTTCTCTTAGAAGCCGGTGCTTTGAATATTCTGAACCTCTCTAATGCGCCGGATGTAGAACTATCTCAGCCTGATGCAGCCTCTGCTAGGGCAAGCCTGGAATACCTTGATAGAGCTGTAGATATAATTAAAGAGCATGGATCAGAGATAGCTTCCTTAATAACCCTTCCGGTCTCCAAGGAGGCGATATCTTCATTGGGAGTAGGTTTTAAAGGGCATACAGAATATTTAAAGGAGAGGTTTAACGTAGATTCTGTATTGATGATATTTTTGACTCCTGTTTTCTATCTCTATCTGGCTACTCGCCATATTCCCCTAAGAGATGTTTCGGCCCATATTGATTATCTTGAGCTAAAAGATGCTATTAAAAAGATGGATAGTCTCTTTTCGAAAGTGGATAAGCATAAACCTCGGATAGCTGTTTTAGGTCTCAATCCTCATGGAGGCGAGAACGGTATGATAGGAGATGAAGAGGTATTAATTATTAAACCTCTGATAGAAGAGCTGAAGGCAGAGGGTCTAAATATCAATGGTCCTTACCCCGGAGACGGTTTTTTCAGAAATAGAGAGAGGTTTGACTATGATATTGTTGTCAGTCTTTATCATGATCAGGCGTTGCCTGTAATCAAAGCTCTCTTTGACAATACGGTCAACTTTACTCTCGGCCTTCCTTTTTTAAGATTCTCCCCGGATCATGGCCCGGCCTATGACATTGCAGGAGAGGGAATTGCAAATCCGGCCTCGCTGCTTAAAGCTATTGAATACTCATTAACTCTTAATGTATCTTAAAGATATTCTTAGACAATATAAGATTAGACCCAATAAGAGGTTGGGTCAGAATTTTCTGATATCGGAATATTATTTAAATAAAATAATTGGTTCTATAGCTATTAAAAATGGAGGTTCGATTTTAGAGATCGGCTCTGGAGCTGGAAACCTTACCCGGGCTTTAGCTAAAGATGCAGCTTCTATAATAGCGGTTGAGAAAGATGTCAGGCTTTTTGGTGTTTTAACCGATATCTTTAAAGAGAACCCTATTGTATCTTTAATCAACGCTGATTTTCTGGCTGTAGATTTGAAGAGTTATTTTAAAAAATATGGCTTTCTGAGAATAGTCGGCAATCTTCCTTACTATATATCTACCCAGATAATAGAGAAGATAATAGAGAATAGGAAGATTATTAAAGATGGATATCTTATGCTTCAAAGAGAGTATGTTGAAAGAGTCCTTGCAGTGCCCGGGAGCAAGAAGTACGGGCGTCTCTCTATATTTGCTCAGACATTTTTAAATCTTAAAAAGCTGTTTAAGGTGCCGAAGAGCTGCTTCTATCCCCAGCCTAAAGTCGATTCTTATTTTATCTCTTTTAATATTAAAGATAATTGTATTATAGAAGATACAACTGTTCTGTCATTAGTGACCTCTGAGTTTTTTCAAAAGAGAAGAAAGAAAATAGCGACTATAATTAAAAATTCTAAAATTCTTACTGGACTTAATACTGCTTCTATAATGTATAATTTAGGAATAGATTTAAACCGAAGGCCTGAACAGCTATTGGTCTGTGAGTATATAGATATTGTTAAGAATATGGAGAAATAATGCATCCTATTATAATACAGTTTGGAAGTTTAGCAATTAGAAGTTATGGAGTTATGCTGGTTATAGCTTTTTTGACAGCGTTCTATTTAGCAAAGCATGATTCAAAAAGAATCAGCTTGAGCAAAAAGAGTATGGATTCAATTGCAAACTACCTGCTGCTTGGAGGCTTGCTCGGCGGGAGGGTCTATTACGGTCTCTTCTACGATCCCTACTATTATTTTATAAAGCCATGGGCTCTGCTCTTTATATGGCAGGGCGGCCTTGCTGTGCATGGTGCCATAATAGGCGGTATCTTATCGCTCTATATTTTTTCAAGGAGAAATAATATTGAGTTTTTAAAGTTAGCGGATTTTCTTGCACCTCTTCTGTTGCTTGGCCAAGCTATCGGCAGGATAGGCTGTTTTTTAAACGGTTGTTGCTACGGCATACCTACAGAAAAACCATGGGGCGTAATCTTTGCCAAGGATAGTATTGCCTATTATCAGTATGGTTTTCAGGCTCTCCATCCGACCCAAATTTACGAATGTATATTATCTCTCATAGGTTTTGTTTTTCTGTGGGTTATAAGAAGAGATTCGCCTTTTCGTGGTTTTATCTTCTCGCTATACCTTGTATATTACGGTCTGATAAGGTTCTATATATCTCTATTTAGAGCTGACTCGCTCTATCTCTGGGGCAGCAGTATAAAGGTTGCCTATATCCTAAGTCTGGGTTTGATATTATCCGGGGCAGCAGTATTAACCAGAGGTGTTTTAAAAGCTAAGAAAAATTAGCAGCTCTGTATTCTCTGCTTTTTTAAAATAGTTTTTTAGGTTATAATTTAGCCGAAAATATTTAAGAAGTATGGAGTTGATTTAAATTATGGAGATAGAGAAAGCAAGGGTAGAAAACGGAGTTGATATATATAACCTCATCAATGAAGCGGCCAAAGAGTATGATGTTCTGCCGCGTGCCCTGGGTTATATATATGAAAATATACGGGATTTTTGGGTCATCAGCGGTAAGAATGAAATTATAGGTTGTATAGCCTTACACTTTACCTGGGAGGATTTGGCTGAGATTAAGTCCTTGGTTTTAGACAGTAGCTTTAAAGGGGATAATATGGGTGCCTCTTTAATTGTAGAGGCTCTTAGAGAGGCTCAAAGATACAAAGTTAAAAAGGTATTTGTGCTTACTTTTATTCCTGAATATTTTAAAAAATTTGGATTTGAAAAGGTTGATAAATCAAAGTTACCTCATAAAATTTGGGCTGAGTGTATCAACTGTCCTAAATTTCCGAACTGCAATGAAGAGGCAATGATAAAGGAGTTGTAAAGATGGGTATGACTTTAGCAGAGAAGATATTGGCCAAACATAGCGGTAAGAGAAAGGTTAATCCCGGTGAGTACATTCTTGCCGGAGTCGATCTCTCTTTTGCAAACGATATTACTGCCCCGCTTGCAATAAAAGAGTTTAAAAAGACAAAAAAGAGATTATTCTCCAGGAAGAAAGTTGCCTTGATACCGGACCATTTTACTCCTAATAAGGATATTAGATCGGCTCAGCAGGCTAAGATTTTAAGAGATTTTGCCAGAGAAGAAAAAATAGAAAATTATTTTGAGATAGGAGATGTTGGTATTGAACATGCTTTACTTCCCGAACGTGGTTTTATAAAACCCGGAGATTTGGTAATAGGGGCTGATTCCCATACCTGTACTCATGGAGCTCTGGGTGCTTTTGCAACAGGAGTAGGGAGTACTGATACAGCCTTCTCCTGGGTGAGTGGAAAATGCTGGTTAAAAGTACCTCAGACAATAAAATTTATCTATAAAGGAAGATTAAATAAATGGGTGACAGGTAAAGATATTATACTCTTTACAATAGGTGATATCGGAGTAGATGGAGCTTTATATAAGGCGATGGAATTTACAGGCCCTGCAATAAGAAGGTTGAGTATGGATGGACGTTTTACAATGTCAAATATGGCAATTGAAGCAGGGGGTAAGGTTGGGATAATAGAGCCTGACGAGGTAACCCTGGAGTATTTAAAAGGCAGAATAGATAATGCGGTATATAAGAGATTGAAAAATAATATAGATTATCTTAAGAGCGATAAAGATGCTCTTTACAGCGAAATAAGAGAGTATGATATCTGCAGCTTAGAGCCTGTTGTATCCTGCCCTCATCTGCCTAGCAACGTAAAGGAAGTCTCTGAGCTAAAAAATGTCAGAATAGACCAGGCTGTTATAGGTTCTTGCACCAATGGAAGGATGGAAGATTTAAGGTTGGCGGCTAAAGTTCTTAAAGGCAGAAAGGTTAATTCTAAAGTTAGGCTATTGATATTTCCTGCAACACAGAAAATATATCTTGATGCTTTAGCCGAAGGTCTGTTGAATATATTTGTGAAATCTGGAGCTGTGATATCGCCTCCAACTTGCGGGCCTTGTCTTGGCGGGCATATGGGAGTCTTAGCAGAAGGTGAAGTTGCAATTGCAACAACAAACAGAAATTTTGTTGGTAGAATGGGACATATTAAGTCAAGTGTATATCTATCTAATCCTGCGGTAGCAGCAGCTTCGGCTATTACCGGCAAGATAACCAAGCCTAGCAGCTTGTGAGAATATTTTTAACATCTGCTCTTTTATTTTTTACTATAGGCTGCAGGTCTCTTTTTCAAAATGACTATCTATTTAAGATTCAGCAAGAAGAGTTTTTTTTACAAGGTTCTGTTTTAGTTAAAGGATGGGGCATTGCAGATAGTTGTTTTAAAAATATATCCTTTGAGATTCCGGGCAAGCCTTACAAAGCTTTTCTTTATTATGCAGGTAGAAACAGTGGCCATCTAGAGGATAAATCTTTATATATTGAAGGTAAGATAGTATCCGGCAGATTAATATATGCTGAGAATGTAAACAAGGATCCTGCATATAATAGATATGTGCATACTCTGCGTTACGATGTTACATCTTTTGTGAAAAGAGGAGAGAATAATTTAGAGATTTGGGGTTTTGAATCATTTATAAATGAAGGTCTTGGTATAGTTATACTTTATGAAGACAGCAACGAGAGCTTTAAAAGAGTTGTTCTTAAATCAGGTCTTGGTTTTTTCTGGTCCGGACTTGAAGGTGAAGAGAGAGATGACTCCCCAATAGTTGAGTTTAAAGTTAAGTCTGGAGAGACACCTAAAGAGGTGCGTGCATTTATGTTTTTTGCAGGAGGTTCAGATTCTCCCAGAGACGAGAGGGTCTGGTTCAGGAGGTCTTCAGTTAAGCTGAATTCTAGTATTATTGCTAACTCAGAACTGTTATTTGAAAATCAGATAGCTTCATATAGTGGAAGAGAGTGGGATAGCTTGGATTTTAAGCTGCCTCTTAAAGAAGAAGATAAATTTGTATATTTTCAAATTGAATCTCTGGATTTTACTGCCTCTGAACATAACGGAGACAGTTTGAATTTTATTCTTTTAGGGTTAGAGATTCCGCTTGCAAAGGAATAAAATCTAAGATAGCATTTAACTAGTAGGGGCAGCTGGTAGTATTTTATTTTGTAGTGTAAATAGAAGTGTTTGTTGATATAATGAATTTAGCTCATTAAAATTATGTTTCAAAGAGTTAATAATTGGAGACCCGGTATCCCTGCCACAACCCCACGCCCGTGGCCAAGCCCCCTCCTCCACCCCCTAAATGCCGGGTCTCCTTTATAGTTTTTTTGTGGACATAAATATAGGTGTGATATAAAGTTAAAAAAGCTCTTTTAAAATATAGTTCAACGGTGTAAGGGAAGTTGGTGTGCCTCATATTTTGGCAAATCCAACACAGCCCCGCTGCTGTAGCTCAGCCCTGCATAGCAGGGAACTTTTTTAGCAAGTTTGAAGCCACTGCCTGTATAATGTAGGTGGGAAGGCGGCTAAAAGAGCTGAGGAGTCAGAAAACCTGACTGTTGAAGATAAGTTATAGTTCTCTCGCGGTGAGGAGAACGGCTATCGTACCATTGGGTTTATAAATCGAGGGTGAGCCCTGTTATCTTTTTAGGTAGCAGGGCTTTTTTTATTTTAAACCAGTTTTTCAAATTAAAAGGAGTAGAGAGATGAGGAGAGTATTAATAGTTTTGGGTTTAGTCTGTCTGTTTTCTATAGTAGTTTTAGAGAATGGAATTTCGGAAGTTGTTAGTTTAAATCCGATAGTTGTCTCATATTATGATCAGCTAAAAGGTGTCTCAGGTTATGATATACCTTCAAATATCCAGGTCTATTCTAAGGATGAGATTGAAGAATCTGGTGCGGTATCGTTACTTGATTTTTTAAAGAAAATTCCAACAGTTAATGTTTCTGATTATTATGGTACAGGTATAAAGGCAAGCGTGGATTTGATGGGGTATGGCGATAATGCCTCTTCAAATATACTGGTGCTTGTTAATGGAAGACGTGTTAATGATATAGATTTAAGTGGTGTTGATTGGACTCAGATACCTTTAGAGAACATAGAGAGTGTTGAGATTATGAAAGGCGGAGGCGTTGTTCTCTATGGAGATAATGCAACAGGTGGTGTGATTAGCATAGTCACAAAAAAACCCAAGAGTAAAGATTTGAAGGTTAATTTAAGTACTAAGTTTGGAAGTTATTCTTTGGATAATGAAGTTATTGAGATAGAGAAGGCTGGTGAGGGATGCTCTTTTTACATTAATTCCAGTCATTACGGAACCAATGGTTACAGAGAGAACAGCTTTTATTCTTCAGATAGTATTTATGCTAATTTTGATTTTAACCCTTTTAATGATTTAGAGCTTTCTCTTGAATCCGGTTACCAGAATTATAACTACGGTTTGCCGGGTTCACTTCTTACAACTGATTTGGAGGGAAGCTATTCACGTCGTGATACCAAAAATCCTGACGATACTGTACGAATGGAAGATTGCTATGTGAATTCTAAAATTAATTACAAAATACAAGAAGATATCAAAGCTTCAATAAGTGCTTATCTGAGAGATAAAAACGGAAGAGATGATATGGTAAGTTATAGCTCTGTAACAGATAAGCATATTCAACAGGAAGGGGCTAAGGCTCAATTCTTTATAGATAAGGATATATACGGGTTAGAAAACAGCCTTATACTAGGAGTAGAGTTTTTCCAGGCTGATTATTCAGCAAACTCTATTGGCTTATGGACAGGGGTTACATGTACTGATATTGACAGAAGATCGTTTACGGTCTTTATACAGAATCAGTTTAATTTAACAGATAAGCTCTCTGCTCTTTTAGGTGCCAGACATCAGAAAGATAGATTTACTTTTGATTATATTCCATCATCAGGGAGCATTTTTGATGACAGTTTAAATCTCAACGAAGAAGGGTATGAAGCAGGGCTTAATTATAAATGGAGTAATGAAACAAATGTTTTTCTACATTTTGCACGAGCTTTTAGAGTCCCTAAGACGGATGAGTATTTTTCAACTTGGCCATCTGCTTCCATTACAACTTCTCTTATACCGCAGCGCTCTAAAACGTATACTTTAGGTGCTAATTCTAAAATGAATGAAAAAATTACATTAAATACAGATTTATTTTTAAGTAATGTTGATAACGAGCTTTATTGTAACGATTTATCTACTGAGGATAATTTAAACGACAACTATCCTAAAATCGAAAGACTGGGTTTTAATATTTTAACTACTATCTGTTTGACTCCAGATTTAAGCATGGATTTTGGATACCGCTACATAGATGCAGAATTTAAAAAAGGAGATCATAAAGGTAGGAAAGTTCCATTTGTTCCGGAGAATCTTTTTAGTTATGTTTTAAGATATGACTTTAAGGAACTATTCTCTGTTTATTTTGATCTTAATTATAGAGATAAGGTTTATAGAATAAACGATTTAAACAATGCAGTTTCAAAACTGGATTCTTACTGGGTTGCTAATTTGAAATTAGATTATAAATGTAAAAACAATCTCTTAGTTTATTTCGGTATCAACAATTTATTTAATGAAAGATACTCAGAATATGGAAGCTATGGTAATTCATCGGGGAATATGGCCTTATATCCATCTCCTGGAAGAAACTATTATGCTGGGGCGAAATACTCATTTTAATATATAGAGCTTATCTTCTATGTTAAAATAATGCAATGTTGGTTCGCATATTAATAATTCTAATAATAGGTTTTTTTCTATCCAATGCCCATGCATTAAGAATTATCTCTTTAAGCCCCTATCTTACCGAGTCTATTCTATTACTTGACGGCGGGGACTCTCTGGTTGGTATTACAACGATATCTAAGAAGCTATTTGGTATTGATAAAGAAGTAGTAGGGGATACTTTAAATATCAATATAGAGAAAGTTGTCTCGCTTAAGCCCGATATCATTTTAGCAACTCCCATGAATAAGATTGAGAGGGTAGAAAGAATCAAGGGGTTAGGTTTTAGAGTTGAGTATTTTGAGATCGAAAAGAGTTTTGAAGATTGTTGTAATAATTTCATGAAACTTGCAGAGATGATTAACAAAGTTGAAAAAGCAAAGATTATGATAGCTGAATCAAAAGAGAGGTTGGGGCTGATAGCCCGGAAGTTAAAATCAGGGAGTATAAAGAATATTTTTATAGAGGTTGGCTGCAGACCTCTTATTACTGCAGGTAGAAATTGCTATCTAAATGATTTAGCTCAATATTCAGGAGCTTATAACGTAGCTAGTGATATAGGGAGTAGTTTTTTTAGGATAACCAGAGAGAGGGTGCTAGAACTAGACCCTGAATATATCCTGATTCTTTCTGAGGATTATTTGGCGAGTTCTAAAGCATGGGGAGAGTACGATTTTTTGATTGCAGTTAAAAATAAGAATTTAATTAAAGTAAATAAGAACGTCTTTTCAAGGCCTAATCCTGTAAACTTTGTTCAAGCTGTTTATATGTTGAGCTCTAAAATAAATCCAGAAATATTAAATGAAGATTAAGATTTTAATAATTGTAATCCTACTTTTAACTATAGTTGTATTTTCTTTAAAATCAGGTGAAGTCGAAGTCTCTTGGCAGAAGATATTTAAAATTATAACTGTTGATTATGGTTCAGGAGTCGAGAGTTCTATTGTGAGAGATATCCGTTTACCCAGAATTCTAATTGCTCTTATAGTTGGAGCTGGTCTTGCGGTAAGCGGAGCGGTGTTTCAATCTATTTTAAGAAACCCTTTGGCCGAGCCTTATACCCTTGGTATCTCAGGCGGTGCTTGTTTTGGTGTTGCTCTGGCAAGCCTACTGCTTGGTTTTAGATTTTCTTTTTTGATTCCTTGTGCCGGCTGGTTGGGAGCGTTAGCTGCTGTCTTTATTGTCTATCTTCTTTCGCTAAGGCGTAATTTTACGACTATAAGCCTTATCTTATCGGGTATTGTAATCAATTTTTTATTCTCATCTTTAGTGCTTGTCCTATTTGCATTTATTGAGCCTAACAGGGTTCAATCCATGATACTCTGGTTGATGGGGGATCTTTCGTCTTCTAATTTCAATTTAGTAAAAATAGGATGCTCTATTATCCTGCCGGCAATATTGATTATTATTCTTCTCTCTCGCAGGCTCGATATTTTAAGTTTAGGCGATGAGAAAGCGTACTCTTTAGGTCTCAATGTCAAAAGAGAGAAGCAATACTTTTATATTTTAGCCTCTCTTATTACCGGTACGGCTATAGTCTTATCAGGAGTAGTTGGTTTTGTAGGACTTCTTATTCCACATCTGATGAGAAGGTTCTTTGGGACTTTAAACAGGGGGGTATTGATATCTTCTGCTTTGTCTGGAGCGGCTTTTCTGCTTTTGGCTGATACATTTGCCCGGGTTGTAATATCACCTCTGGAACTGCCTGTAGGTGTTATAACCGGACTTGTCGGGGGAGTATTCTTTCTTATGGTTCTCATTTTAGGTAAGGAGTTTAAGATTGGATAGTATCTTAGAGTTAAAAAATGTCTCTTCTGGTTATAAAGATAAGATAGTTATAAAGGATATCAATTTTAAAGTTAAGAGAGGCGAGTTCATAGGTTTAATTGGGCCTAATGGTGCAGGCAAGACTACTCTTTTCAAGACTCTTATGGGTATATTAAGGCCTGATAGAGGAGAGATTCTGTATGGAGAGATGGCTATAATAGATATACCTCTTAAGGAGAGAGCGAGAAGAATAGCGTTTCTGCCTCAGATATTTGAAACCAGGTTCTCATATACAGTGGAGGAGTTTATAGCGATGGGGAGGTTTCCTCATCAGGATGGGCTTAGTACCTATTCTAAGGAAGATTTAGAGAGGGTTAAAGATGTCATTGGGAGATTCTCGTTGACCGATATAAGAGACCGCAGGATAGATGAGTTATCAGGCGGCGAACTTCAAAGGGTATTATTTGCTCAGAGTATTGCCCAGGATCCGGAGTTGCTGCTTTTGGATGAACCCACGACTCATCTTGATATTGGACATCAGCTTGAGATTATGAACAGTCTAAGCGATCTTAATCAAGAGGGGCTTACTGTAATTGCAATATTGCATGATTTAAATATCTCTGCAGAGTTTTGCGATAGGCTTATTCTTATGGATAAAGGTAGAGTGGCGAGAGACGGAGAACCCTCTTTTGTTATGGACTATAATATAATAGAAGAGGTCTACAATGCTCGAGTTGTGATAAGAGAGAATCCTTATTCCGGGAAACCATTTTTGATATTGTATCGAAATAGAGCATAGGGTAAGATGTTTTTTTATTATAAAGGAGGCAGTTGATGAAAGCAGTTGTTAGCGGTGGATGTGGTTTTATAGGTTCTCATTTGGTGGATACTCTTCTTAATGAAGAGTACGAGGTCCTTGTCTATGATAATTTAGAAGAGCAAGTTCATCAAGGCAAGAAGCCTCCCTATCTAAATAAGGGTGCTGAATATATATATGGAGATATTAGAGACTATGATTCTTTTAAGAATGTTCTCATGGATTGTGACTATCTTTTCCATTTTGCTTCTATGGTAGGGGTGGGGCAGTCTCAATATCAGATTAGAAAGTATATGGAAGTCAACGATCTTGGGATAGCAAATCTTTGGGATATTTTAGTAAATAGTAAAAATAGAGTTAAGAAGGTTATAGTTAGCGCTTCGATGTCGAGTTACGGAGAGGGGCTCTATAACTGCGACAGCTGCGGCAAGGTGAAGCCCTCTTTAAGAGAAGAATCTCAGCTTAAAGATAAAGATTGGCGGCTGCACTGTCCTAACTGTTCATCTATTTTAACCCCTATAACTACGACAGAAGATACTCCTCTTGTTCCTAATTCTATCTATGCCTTAGGCAAGAAAGTTCAGGAAGAGATCTCTCTTATGATGGGTAAGACTTATGGCATACCAGTTACCTCTCTCAGGTTCTTTAATGTCTATGGTTCCAGACAATCGTTATCCAATCCTTATACAGGTGTCTGTGCTATCTTTATGTCCCGAATTAAAAATAATAAATCTCCTTTTGTTTTTGAGGATGGTAAACAGAGCAGAGATTTTATATCGGTTAAGGATGTAGTAAGAGCGGTTATCGGAGCGATTAAGAAGAGCGAGTCAGATTATAAGATTTGCAACCTTGGCAATGGAAAACCTTATACTATAGAATCTGTTGCGCTTGAGCTTGCTAAATTGTTTGACAAAGATATAACACCTCATATATCCGGTGGTTACAGAAAGGGTGATGTAAGGCATTGTTATGCAAGTATTGAGAATGCTAAGGAGTATCTTGGTTGGGAGCCTGAGATTGATCTTGCGGCTGGACTAGGAGAGTTGATTGAGTGGGCTAAAAATGAACCTGCTTTCGATAGATTCGATAAAGCATTTGATGAGCTTATAGAGAAAAATTTAATCAAAGAGTGATTTACAAGAAAATGCAGAGGGTCTTGGTGACCGGTGGTGCCGGTTTTATCGGGTCTAGTTTCGTCCGTCTTTTAATTTTTAAAGGATATTGTGTACCTGTTCTAGGTAATTTGAGTTATGCTGAGCGTAAGAAGAATCTGGAAGAGAAATGTTGAGCTAGTTAAAATGATCTTAAAAAAGACGAATAAAACTGTTAATTTTATTAAATATATTAAAGATAGAGTTGATTATAATTTTAGGTATGCTATGGACAGTTCTAGGCTCTTAAGCCTTAGCTGGAGAAGCAATTTTAGTTTAAGTAGAGGTTTAGATAATACAATAGATTGGTATCGTAAAAATGAAAAGTGGTGACAGAGAGCTGTTTAATATCAAACTTATAATGTTCGATCTCGATGGTACTCTCTTGGATGCTTATATTGCAATCGAGAAAGCCCTGAATGTAGTAAGAGCAGGCTATGATTTAGGGTTTGTATCTTATGCTGAGATTAAAAGGGCCGTAGGTAGAGGAGATAAGAGTCTTATAGAGGATTATTTTCCAGATGATATTGCTATAGAGGCTTTAAATTCTTATCGCCAGGTGCATAGAGATACGCTCCTTAAAGATGCAAAACTTTTGCCTTATGCAGAGGATATATTGAGTTATCTTAAAGAGAGAGATTATCTCCTGGCTCTTGGAACCAATAGACCAGCTCTATTTGCCAGGCTTATAATAGGGCATTTTGGTATTGATAGGTTCTTTGATTATGTAATCTGCGGGGATGAGATAGGCGTTTTTAAACCGGAACCGGAGATGATTTTAGAGACTATGATGAAGTTTAATTTAAATCCTGAAGAAGTTATATATATAGGTGATATGGCTATTGATATTGAGACCGCAAATAACGCTGGAGTAAGATCGATTGCCCTTACAACAGGTTCTAGCAGCAGAGAAGAGTTAATTACCGGTAATCCTTTTGCGATTGTAAGCGGTTTAGATCGACTCAAAGACTTTTTTTAAATCTTTAATATTATTCCTTGACAGAGCCTGTTTTGTATTGTAATATTTAGCACTCAATCTCAAAGAGTGCTAAAGAGGTAAAAATATGGTAAGAATCAATAAAGAAGAGAGAATGGATAAGATACTTACAGGTATAGTCAAAACCTA
The DNA here is from genome assembly GCA_030765505.1 of Candidatus Kaelpia imicola. NCBI lineage: Bacteria > Pseudomonadati > Candidatus Omnitrophota > Candidatus Kaelpia > Candidatus Kaelpia imicola. The sequence continues at coordinate 78,114 of JAVCCL010000043.1, forward strand.
CATAGAGACTGCCATGCCTGTTGCATCCAAAGCCCTTGTCTATAAATACAGGCTTAAGGTCTCATCTGCTACTGTCAGGAATATCATGGTTGAATTGGAAGAGTTGGGATATCTCAAAAATCTCCATACCTCTTCAGGCAGAGTTCCTACAGATAAAGGATATAGATATTATGTAAATATGGTAATGGATGAGGAGCAGCTCAACCCCTCTGAGAAGAAGAAGATCTTAATGCATATTATTAATACTCAATGGGATGAGGTTGAGAGATTATTTACACATGCCCTTCAAGTGGTTACAAAGTATACAAACCAGGTCTCTGTTTTGTTATACCATCGTATTCGCAATGTCTATGTGGAAAAGATAGATTTGGTATATATTAACGAGTTTAAAGTTCTGTTTATAATAATAGCTGATAACGGAGATGTATTGCACCTCTTCATAGAAAATGAAAATATCCCCTCCATAGATGAACTCAGGGGCTTTCTTAAGTTTGTGAATAGAGAGCTGCAGGGTCAATCTCTTTTTGAGATAAAGAGTTATATAAAGAGAAAATTGATCTCCTTAGACGATTCTTTTTATCGTTTATTTTCTTCGTTATTCAATCTTTTGATTAAATCACTGGAGAATATGGATGAGAAAACATTTATGTACTTTGGAGCTAATAGGATAATCCAATATCCGGAATTTAGAAATATAGAGGTTTTAGAGAAAGTTATGAAGTTATTTGAAGAAGAGTCGGAATTGACTAAAATTATGGAAGGTGATATTGAAGGTTCGGATATTAATATTCATATAGGTGGAGAGAGTACTTCTATGGATATAGAGAGTTGCTGTATCTTGACTTCAAAGTATAAAGTTAAAAATAGAGTTTTAGGAACAATAGGTATACTTGGTCCTACCAGGATTCCTTATGCCAGGTCTATTTCAGTTGTGAAATATGTATCTGATGTTTTAACACAGGCGCTGGAGAGTGCTATATTTTAAAGGGGCAAGTAGCTATGAAGAAGAGAAAAGACAGAGAGCCTGAAGCTAAAGAACCTGGACTAGAGAAGGTCTCAGAAGACGCAGCTTTAGCTAAAGTAAAAGGAGAGCTAAGTGAGACTAAAGATAATTGGTTAAGAGCGGTTGCAGAACTGGATAATGCCAGAAAGAAGTGGGCAAAAGAGAGACAGGATCTATTCTCCTATGCTCAAGTGGATTTAATCAGAGGCATTATACCTGTCTTAGACCATTTTGAGCATGCTATGCAGTTATTACCAGATGTAAGAGATGAGTTTGAACAGGGTGTTGAAATGATATATAAAGAGATTAGTGGTGCTCTCGAGAGATACGGTTTGGTAAGAATTGATAATCTTGAAGACAAAGATTTTGATCCTTTTGAACAGGAAGCCGTATCTCATGAAGAGAGCGAGGAAGTAATTGAGAATGGAATAATAGAAGTATTAAGACCGGGCTATAAATTCAAAAATATTTTGATAAGACCGGCTATGGTAAAAGTATCTAAGGGTAAAGTTGAACAGGAGAAAACAGGAGGTAAAGAAAATGGCTAAAGCTATAGGAATTGATTTAGGTACAACAAATTCAGTAATTGCGGTTTATGATGCGGGAGAACCGCAGGTTATTACCAACAAAGAGGGTACGCGTACTACCCCCTCGGTTGTTGCGTTTACCAAGACTGGTGAGATTCTTGCCGGGGGGCCGGCAAAGAGACAGGCGGTAACGAATGCTGAAAACACAGTCTTCTCTATTAAAAGGTTTATGGGCAGAAGATACAACGAAGTGAATGAAGAGATGAAGATGGTTCCTTATAAAGTTATAGAGGAGTCTAATAATGATGCCAGGATAAAGATCAACGATAAGGTTTACTCTCCGCCTGAGATATCGGCTATAACTTTAAGAAAGTTAAAACAGGATGCGGAAGAGTATTTAGGGGAGAAGATTACCCAGGCTGTAATAACAGTACCTGCTCATTTTAACGATTCTCAGCGTCAGGCTACAAAAGATGCCGGTTCTATTGCCGGCCTTGAGGTCTTAAGAATTATAAACGAGCCTACAGCTGCGGCTCTGGCGTACGGATTAGACAAGAAGCAGGGTGGTAAGATTGTTATATATGATTTTGGCGGCGGTACTTTTGATATCTCTATTTTGGAGATTGGAGATGGAGTCTTTGAGGTCAAGTCTACCTCAGGCGATACGCATCTGGGAGGAGATAATATTGACCAGAAGATTATTGACTGGATTGCAGATGAGTTTAAAAGAGAGCAGGGGATAGACTTAAGAGAGGATAGGATGGCTCTTCAAAGACTTAAGGAGGCTGCAGAGAAGGCTAAATGCGAGTTATCTTTTAGTCTTCAGACAGAGATTAACCTTCCCTTTGTTACAGCTGACAGTTCTGGGCCTAAGCATCTTACTATGAATTTAACGAGAGCAAAATTAGAAGCTCTTTGTGAAGACCTTTTAAATAGAACTATAGGTCCCTGCAAGCAGGCGCTCTCTGATGCAAAGCTGAGTCCGGAAGATATAGATGAGGTTATACTTGTAGGCGGTCAGACAAGGATGCCTAAAGTGCAGGAGATGGTTAAAGAGATATTCTCTAAAGAACCTCATAAGGGTATAAACCCTGATGAGGTTGTTGCTTTAGGGGCTGCTATTCAGGCAGGCGTTCTGGTGGGAGATGTAAAGGACATATTACTCTTGGATGTTACGCCTCTCTCTTTAGGGATTGAGACTTTAGGCGGAGTCATGACTACTCTTATTCCCAGAAACACTACTATACCAACAAAGAAGAGTGAGACTTTTACAACAGCGGCAGATAGTCAGACAAATGTTGAGGTACATGTACTCCAAGGCGAGAGGTCTACGGCGCGTGACAATAGAAGTTTAGGTAAGTTTATTTTGGAAGGTATTCCGGCAGCTCCGCGCGGTGTTCCGCAGATTGAGGTTTCATTTGATATTGATGCTAACGGTATTCTCCATGTTACAGCAAAGGATAAAGGGACAGGCAAAGAGCGGAAGATAAGGATTGAGTCCTCTTCGGGGTTAGAGAAGAATGAGGTTGAAGATTTGGTTAAAGATGCGGAAGCTCATGCTGAGGAAGATAAGAAAAAGAAAGAGTTGATAGAGATAAAAAATGAACTTGATGGTTTGATCTATTCAACAGAGAAATCGCTCAAGGAGTATGGAGATAAGATATCTGAAGAGGAGAGAAAGGTACTTCAGGAATCTTTAAACACGGCTAAACAGAAGGTTAGCTCTGAAAATGCAGCTGAGATTAAGGAAGCAAAGGAGAGCCTGTTAAAATCATCTCATAAATTGGCTGAGGAGATTTATAAGAAGACAACTCAGGATGCAGCCCAGAGTCAGGCTTCTTCTGAAGACGTCTCAGAACCTAAGCCTGAAACTGGAGAGGATAAGCCTAAAGGCGATGGTGATGATGTTATAGATGCGGAGTATAAAGAAGAGCAATAATGTAGTATGGTTAAGCAGGAATTATAACCGGAATAGATATAATTTCTGCTTTTAACCGCTCTGCTTATCTTCGAATAGATCTGTTATTAATATGAAAAGAGATTATTACGAGATATTGGGTCTTACCAAGGGTGCTTCAAAGGATGAGATTAAAAAGACTTATAGGAAGCTCGCTATGGAACACCATCCTGATAGGGTATCTGCTGATAAAAAAGGAGAGGCTGAGAGGAGATTCAAGGAGATCTCAGAGGCATATGCCGTTCTCTCCGACGATGAGAAGAAAGCTCAGTACGATGCTTATGGTCATGCCGGAATAAACTCTCATTATACACAGGAGGATCTCTTTAGAAATGCAGATTTCTCCAGCATATTCTCAGACCTTGATTTTGGGGGTTCTATATTCGAGAATCTTTTTGGAGGTTTTGGTTTCTCTCAACAGAGCAATTATCCCGGAGGGGCTAAGAGGGGAAGAGATCTGGAGTTCAAGATGTCTTTAACTTTTCAGGAGGCTGTTAAAGGTGCGGAGAGAGAGCTTGGTTTCCCGTCCTATGCAAAATGTTCTAAATGTTCAGGAAGCGGTTCTGCTTCAGGTAATTTAGAAGATTGTCGTTACTGCGGCGGGGCTGGACGGGTATCTCAACAGAGAGGTTTTTTTGCAGTTACCACTATATGCCCTTCTTGTAAGGGTGAGGGCAGGATCATAAAAGACCCTTGTCCTGATTGCCGCGGCATAGGAAAGATAAATGAGACAAAAAAACTGGAAGTAAAGATACCCCCTGGAGTTGATAATGGCAGTATTTTGCGCCTCTCAGGAAAGGGAGAGATTGGAGATAAGGGAGGCCCTCCTGGGGACCTCTATTTACATATCTCAGTTAAACCCCATGAAATATTTAAAAGAGAGGGCAGGGATATTGGAATAGAACTTCCTATTACTCCTTCAGAGGCTGCTTTGGGTGCAGAGATTAAGGTACCTACTATTGATGGTGTGGTTAAGATGAAGATTCCAGCCGGAACTCAGAGTGAGAGGATCTTTAGGCTTAGAGGTAAAGGGGTGGCAGATCCTAAAATCGGAGCTAGAGGAGATGAGCTTGTTAAAGTACTAATAGATACCCCGACAGGATTAAACAGAAGTCAGAGAAAGCTTCTCGATAGTTTTAACAAAGAGATTCCCGGCGACCATTATCCTCAAAAGAAAAGGTTTCATAAATTGGTAAGAAAACATTTTGGTTAAGTAGAGAAGTTTTTCGTTTATTTTTTATTCTATTTATGTTATATCAGATAGAATAATCTTAGTCTTTTCTTTTGCAGTGTTTATATTAACGTCTATTATTAAGAGATAGATATCTATTTAAGAGATGGCAAAGATAAAACCTTTTAAGGGTCTTATATATAATAGCGATAAGGTAGAGCCTGCTAATGTTGTTACTCCTCCTTATGATGTGATAACTCCTCAGGGGCGAGATGATTATTACGAATCATCACCTTACAATGTTATTCGCCTGATATTGAATAAATCATCTCAGACTTACAAGGAAGCCAAGTCAGTATTGAATAGATGGATAGAGGAGGAGGTTTTAATCTTTGACAGTAATGATTCAATCTATCTCTATCGCCAGAAATATAATTATTGCGGGAATAGTTACTCCCGTTATGGATTTATCTCTTTACTCAAGTTAGAGTCTCCAGGATCTGACATTCTTCCCCACGAGAAAACTTATGAAGGTCCAAAAAAAGATAGGTTTAGTCTCCTGGAAGAGGTTGAGACGAATCTCTCACCTATATTTGCTACTTTTTCAGATAAAGATAGAGAGTTGCTGAAAATATTTAAAAATATAGAGAGAGAAGATCCGCTATTTAATTTCGATTTTGAAGATGTGGATCACACTCTTTGGGGGGTATTCGAAAAAGAGCCTCTTGATAAGATAATCTCTCTGATGAGTTCAAAATCGATATTAATAGCAGATGGCCATCACAGATATGAGGTTGCTTTAAATTATAGGAATATGAAACGATTGAAATCTCAATCTTCAGGCGAAGAGAGCTATGATTACCTTATGAGCTATTTTGCCCCGATAGAGCAGGATGGCCTCATTATTTTACCTACTCACAGGCTGGTAAAATTGGGTCTTTCAGAAGATGATTTTAAAGCTAAGTTGTCGGATTACTTTGAGATCGAAGATTTTATGGATTTAGAAAGCATACTTAAATCTTTAGCAGAATTACAGAGTCTTGGGTTCGGAGTCTCTACTCAATCCGGGTTTTCTCTGTTAAAAATAAGACCTGGTACTGAAGAGAGGTTTCAGAAAGAGAATAACCAGCTCTTTAAATTTGATGTAACTGTACTCCATAATTTTATTTTGGGTGAGGTCTTTGATTATAAAGGAAATATAATATACAAGAAAGATGAAGAAGAAGCCGTAAGAGAGCTTAAGGAGAATAAAGCTGATACTATATTCTTTCTTAAATCTATTCCTGTAGAGCATATTATAGATGTAGCCGAGAAGAAGCTTCTGATGCCTCAGAAGTCAACCTACTTTTACCCTAAGATATTAACGGGTTTGCTCTTCCACAAGTTTTAAATTGATAAATATAGCCTACTGCTGTATAATCCAAAATTGCCTATAGATACTTTAAAAAACAAATTTTGGGGTTAAATCTATGTCATTCTGGAGTAAGCCTAAATATACCTTGGTAAGAATAACCAGAAAGAAAGATATTCCGGCAGGGTTGTGGAGTAAGTGTCCTTCTTGCGGGGGGATTCTGTTTAAAAAAAAGATAGAAGAAAATTTAAAAGTTTGTACTCATTGCGATTACCATTTTACGCTCAAAGCCGATGAGAGAATAAGCCTTATAGCAGACAAGAGAAGTTTTAAAGAGATAGATAGGGCTATCTTTTCAACCGATATTTTAAATTTTCAGGGTCCCAAATCTTACGGGGAGAAATTAAAAAAAGAGAGAGAGAAGACTGGATTATACGATGCTGCTGTTACAGGCAGGGCTAAAATTGATGGAATAGATATCATGTTAGGAGTTACCGATTCTCGTTTTATGATGGGCTCCATGGGTTGTGTCTTAGGAGAGAAGATTACTCGTCTTACTGAGGAGGCTCTGGATTCTAAAATTCCGGTTGTCATTATATCAGGTTCCGGCGGAGGAGCCAGAATGCAGGAAGGTATGTTCTCCCTGATGCAGATGGCTAAGACTTCAGCAGCTCTATCGAGATTAAAAGAGTCGAATATTCCCTACATCTCTGTTTTGACTAACCCTACCATGGCTGGTGTTCTTGCCAGCTTTGCTACCCTGGGAGATATTTTGATTGCCGAGCCTAAAGCTTTGATAGGCTTTACAGGTCCAAGGGTCATTGAGCAGACTATCAGACAGAAGCTGCCTGCCGGTTTTCAGACTTCAGAGTTTCTTCTTGAACATGGTTTAATAGATTCAATAGTTCACAGAAAAGATCTGAAATATACCTTGAGCACTATTCTGGATTATTTTATTCGTTCTTAGATAGTACCCATCTTGCTATCGTTTCATACCGAGGCCCATCTGACGTAAGATTGCTTTTGATAAGAGAGATTCTGTCTACGTCTATCTGCTGAAACCTTTGTTCGGGAAAATTCAACAGTGTCGTTTCTAAGGTACTTATATCCTTGGATGGTCTTATTCGTCCGATAGTCATATGAGGGTGATACTCTCTGTTATCCGTTGTAATTTTGCAGTTCTTAAGCAGTAATTTTATTTTTTTGTTCAGTTCTATCAGTCTCTCTACTCCGTCTTTTATGCCTATCCAGAGTATTCTGGGATTTTTTGCATTTGGAAAGCAGCCTATATCCTTAGGCAATATCTTAAAAATTCTGATATCCGAGATAGGATTTTGAAGTACTTTTTTCATCTCGTTAACTTTGGTTATCTCGATATTACCTATAAAGATTAGTGTTATGTGGATATTATTCGGTGCTACAAATCTAATCTCTGCTCCGGATTTTTTAAAGCTGTTCTGAATCTTAGATATTCTATTTCGAGTTTCGTCGTCTATCTCAATGGCTATGAAAGTTCTTAAAGTCGGCATAGCTGTTGGTATAACATTTTCAGGGCTTGAGTTACAGCTTCTTTTTTAATTTTAGCCCTATTACCCTTCAATCTCAATTTTTTAACAATAGATTTACTCGATAGTGATATCGCTATATATATCTCTCCCTTAAGCTTATTCTCTATGGTTTGAGGCCCCAGTATTCCAGTTGTAGATATGCCTATCTCGCTATCCGTTAAGGACCTTATATTGTTTGCCATCTCTTTAGCGCATTCCTTGCTTATAGTTCCATAGTTATTGATTGTATCTTTATCTATCTTTAGGTATTTCAACTTCGACTCTCTGTTGTAAGCAATGAACCCTGTTTTAAAATAAGAAGAACTGCCGGCTATGTCGGTGAGACTGCTTGCTAGGAGGCCGCCTGTACATGATTCGGCAGATGATATGGTGAGGTTATGTTTTTTAAGCAGAGAAGATATTTTATAACTTATTCTGGCTGTATTGCTCATACTCTTTTCATTGTAGCGTTTCTTTTAGCTGTTGAAAATAAGTTTTTTTTCATTTAGAATAGGCAAATCATGAAGATAGAAGGCAGAGTTTGGAGATTTGGTAACGATATCGATACGGATTTAATAATTCCTGCGAGATATCTTGTTACAACGGACGCAGAAGAGCTGGGGTTACACTGCCTTGAGGGTCTTAAGAGAGGTTTTCCCTCTGAGGTCAAAAGCGGAGATATTATAGTGGGGGGCAAGAACTTTGGTTCCGGGTCATCCCGCGAACACGCACCTCTGGCTATTAAAGGTTCAGGTGTGGCTGCTGTGATTGCCTCTTCTTTTGCCAGAATATTTTACAGGAACTCGATAAATATAGGGTTGCCTATAATAGAGATTGACTCTGTGAGCAGGTTTAAAGATAGAGATTTGATAGAGATAGATTTTTTAGGCGGCAGTATAGATAATTTAACTACAGGAGAGGAGCTCTCTTTTCAGAGCTATCCTCAGTTTTTACAGAGAATCATTCAAGCAGGAGGTTTGATGAGATGGGCAAAGAAGCTTTAAAATTATACAATATTGCTGTTATAGCCGGCGATGGAACGGGGCCCGAGGTTATAAGAGAGGGGCTGAAGGTTCTGGAGGCGGCAGGTTCAAAGTATGATATCAAATTCAACTTTAATGAGTATGATTTTGGGGGAGATAGGTACTTAAAGACTAAAGAGATACTCCCGGACTCTGCAATTGAAGAGCTAAAAAGCTATGATGCAATCTATCTAGGTGCGATTGGTCATCCTGATGTTGCTCCTGGGATTCTTGAGAAAGGAATTCTACTCAAGGTTAGATTTGCGTTGGATCAATATATTAATTTAAGGCCTGTAAAACTATATCCCGGTGTCTGGACTCCGATTAAAGGTAAAGGTCCGGAGGAGATAGACTTTGTTGTTGTGCGGGAGAATACCGAAGGGCTCTATACCGGCTGCGGCGGTTTCCTGAGGAAAGGTACGGATAAAGAGGTAGCAATTCAAGAATCCGTAAATACTAGATTTGGTGTTGAGAGATGTCTTAGGTATGCGTTTGAATATACTATGAAGAGGAATAAGGGTAAAAAGCTTACCCTTTGCGGAAAGACTAATGTCTTAACTTATGCTTTTGATCTCTGGGAGAGGGCTTTTAATGAAGTGGCTAAAGAGTATTCCGAAATTGCTGCTGACTATGCTCATGTAGATGCAATCTGTATGTGGATGGTCAAGAATCCGGAGTGGTTTGATGTTATTGTGACCGACAATATGTTTGGAGATATTATTACGGATTTAGGAGCCATGATTCAGGGTGGTATGGGTATTGCGGCTGGAGGCAACATCAACCCGGAAGGGGTCTCTATGTTTGAGCCTATTGGCGGTTCTGCCCCTAAATATACTGGTCAAAACGTTATTAATCCTCTTGCTGCTATCTCTGCAGGGGCTATGATGCTGGATGTTATCGGAGAGGAAGATGCAGCTTTAAAGATTGAAGAAGCGGTTATGGATATTACAGCCAACAAATTAAAAAGCCTCTCGGCTGGTAAGATGGGTTATTCTACTGCTGAAGTAGGCGATATGGTAGTCGAGTGTTTCTTAAACGGTAAAATAAATTAATAGAGATTCTATTATGAAAGAATATAATGTGGCTGTGTGCGGAGCAACCGGCGTAGTCGGCAGTGAGATGCTTAAAGTGCTTAAAGAGAGGAGTTTTCCGATTAAGAAATTACTTCCTCTGGCCTCTGAGCGTTCTATAGGTAAAGAGATTGAGTTTAAAGGTGAAAAAGTAAGAGTTGAGCTTCTCAAACCCGATGCTTTTTCGGGTATAGATTATGCTCTGTTTTCAGCTGGTTCATCTGTAAGCTCTGAGATTGCGCCTGAAGCTGCTAAGAGGGGAGTGGTTGTTATAGATAATTCCTCGGCTTTTAGAATGGATGATAATGTTCCTCTTGTTGTACCTGAAGTAAATCCGGAAGATGCTTTTAAGCATAAAGGGATAATTGCCAATCCTAATTGTTCTACTATACAGATGGTTGTGGTCTTAAAGCCGATAGATGATAATTTTAAGATCAAAAGAGTTGTTGTCTCTACCTATCAGTCTGTATCCGGATGGGGCAAGGGTGCAGTAGATCAGCTCTGGGAAGAGATAGCTAAGATTGCAGGGAGCGGTAAGCCCAAAGCAGATTTAGAAAATAGGGTCTTGCCTTCTCAGATTGCATTCAATCTCTTTCCTCATATAGATGCTTTTTCAGAGAATGGATATACCAAAGAAGAGTTGAAGATGGTCAATGAGACAAATAAGATTATGCATGGGAATCTCTCTGTTACTGCAACATGTGTAAGAGTTCCTGTCTTAATATCCCATAGTGAGGCGATAAATATTGAGCTGGAGAAAAACGCAGATCCTGATGCGATAAGAGAAATCTTAAGAAGTGCTCCAGGAGTAAAGGTTGTCGATGATATATCCAGCGATAGTTACCCGATGCCTCTCTATGCGGCGGGTTCAGATGATATCTTTGTAGGCAGAATAAGGAGAGACCCTACAGTTGAGAATGGAATCTGGCTTTGGGTCGTATCCGATAACCTCAAGAAAGGAGCTGCTTTAAATGCGGTTCAGATTACTGAGCTTCTTGCGCAAAAGAATTAACAGTCATTGCATAATCTGATCTTTTGGTATGAAAAATGAATATATGCAGCTCCATCGCCCTCAGTGGAAGACGAGAGTAGGTTTTTTGCTTGCAGCCTTGGGTTCAGCAGTAGGTCTTGGTAATATCTGGAGGTTCTCCTATCTCTGCTACAAGAACGGCGGCGGAGCGTTTTTAGTCCCTTACTTTATAGCTCTTTTAGTTGTAGGTATACCGTTAATGATTCTTGAGCTTGGGGTCGGGCATAAGATGAGAGGCTCGGCTCCGATGAGTTTGGCAAAGATAAGCCGTAGATGGGAATGGCTGGGATGGTGGTCGGTAATATTTGTAATGTTTGGAATAGTTCTCTACTATTCTGTAATAATATCCTGGTGCTTCAACTATCTTCTATATGCTTTAGATCTCAGATGGGGTTCAGACCCTAACGGCTTCTTTTTCAAGCAGTTTCTCGGTGTTACCAAGGGTCCGTTTCAGATAGGCAATATCAGATTCGGGATATTGATAGCCCTTGCTTTTGTATGGTTTATAAATTGGATAATTGTTTTTTTAGGTATCGAGAAAGGAATAGAGAGGGCAAACAAGATATTTATGCCCCTGCTCTTCTTCTTAACAGCTATTCTTGTCTTTTGGAGCATAAAGCTGCCCGGTGCTTTAGAAGGCCTAAAAATATATCTTAAGCCTGATTTCTCTCTTCTTAGAGAATCCAGAGTATGGATAGAAGCTTTCTCTCAGATATTCTTTACCTTAAGTCTCGGTTTTGGAATAATGATAACATACGGGTCTTATCTGCCTAAGAAATCTGATATAGTATTAAACTCTTACTGTATAGCGGGTTTAAATTCTATCTTTTCTTTTTTTGCCGGGCTTGCCGTTTTTGCCACTATAGGTTATATGGCCAATCAGACCGGAGTAGGATTTAACGAGGTTATAAAAGAGTCTATAGGGCTGGCATTTGTAGTATACCCTCAGGCTATAAGCCTGCTGCCGTTTCTACCTCAGCTTTTTGGTTTTCTGTTTTTCTTAACACTCTGTATTGCCGGTATATCGTCATCTATATCGATTATTGAGGCTTTTAGCTCTGCACTAATAGATAAGTTTCATTTCAACAGAAAGACTATTACGAGCATAGTCTGTATTCTGGGCTTTTTCGGTTCTATGATATTTACTACCGGAGGCGGGCTGTTCTGGATAGATATAGTCGACCATTTTCTCTCTCATTACGGGTTGATAATGATTGGAATACTCCAGACTGTCTTAGTGGCCTGGGTATATAAGGCTGGAAAATTAAGAGAGCATATCGATAATGTATCCGATCTTAAAATAGGAGTATGGTGGGACGGGGCAGTAAAATATATTATCCCGGGTGTACTTTTAATTCTCTTCTTCAATGATTTAAGTTATGAAATTTTAAACCCCTACGGAGGTTACTCTTCTATTGCATTGCTTCTCATAGGCAGGGATTGGCTTCTCTATACTCTATTTGCTGCTCTGATTTTTGCTATGTGTCCCTGGAGAAAAAATATTCATTCTAATAAGGAGTGAGAGATTATAAATATTAAATTAGTCCTGGAGTATGACGGCGGTTGTTTCTCTGGTTGGCAGAGACAGAGAGAGAAGACTACCGTACAGGGTGAGATTGAATCGGGGCTATCTAAGATTCTGTCTCAGCCTGTGAATTTAATATCTTCGGGCAGGACAGATGCTGGAGTTCATGCAAAATATCAGGTGGCCAACTTTAAGACAGAGAAAAGAGTGCAGCCTGAAGATATTAAGAGAGCTTTAAACTCACTCTTACCTTCAGATATTAGGATTAAATTTGCACAGAGAGTGGGTTTGGATTTTCATGCTCGTTATTCTGTTAAAAACAAAATTTACAGGTATAATATATTTACAGGAGAGTATATCTCTCCGTTTAAAGTTAGATACTTCTGGCATCTGCCTTTAGGTTTGGATTTTTATAAGATGAGTGAAGAGATAGGATATATTTTAGGTAAACATGATTTTATAAATTTTCAGGCTAAAGGAAGCAGTGTTAAAGATACTAAGAGAACAGTATCTAAGGCTTTTCTGAAAAAAGACGGCAGCTATTGCAGTATCTTTATAGAGGCAGATGGTTTTCTTTATAAGATGGTAAGGTTCATTGTTGGAACTCTTGTTGAGGTTGGTAGAGGTAGATTTGAGCCTGGGAGAGTTAAAGTTCTTCTTGGCGGTAAGAGATTAAAGAGAGGTCCTGTAGCTCCAGCAGAAGGGCTTTTTCTCTGGAAGGTGAAATATTGAAGAAGATAGGCGTAAGACAGCTGCAGGATTTTTTAAAGATTTTAGGAGTAGATTATTATAAAGATGGTCTCTATTACTATAAGCTTTTAGAATACCCCTTGATTTTAAAAGAGATAGACTTTGAAGAATCTGGAAAGATTCTTGATATAGGTTGCGGTAAAAGCTTTTTGCCGCTCTACTTTCTTTACAGGGGGTTTGAAACTTGGGTGGTGGATAATGGCGAATTCTATGCTGACTTCGATAAATTCTATAGGCAGATTCTAGATTCAAGACGTTTTATGGATGATGAGAATATGAGTATTATCTGGGGTAATTTTCAGGAAATAGATTTTCCTACAGGTTATTTTGATTTTATTACGGCTATTTCAACATTGGAGCATTTTAAGTTTAGTGGTGATATGCAGGCAGCAATGAAGATAAATGCCTTACTTAAAAAGGGTGGAAGATTTATTGTAACTCTACCTTTCTCTCAGGCCGGTACAAGAGAGAAGTTTTTTGACAATAATGGCCATACATATTTTCAGCGTGACTATGAATTGGATTGCGTCTTTAAAAGAATAGTTGAGCCTTCTAAATTAAAATTAAAATATTTTTATATTATTGGTGAGAGGTTTCCTTCTCTGGGAAAGTTTTTTTTCTTTAAAATGCCTTTTGCAAAACGTAAAAATACCTGGGCACGTCTCTTCTCTAAGCTATTTTGGAAGGTTTATTACAAAGGGAAGGATAGGAAGCTGCCCCAGTTTAAATATCCCGGAGTGATAATCATGGTACTAGAGAAATGAAGTTATCCAAGATTTCTGTTGTAATGCCGGTCTACGATGAAGAGGATAGCCTTCCCCGTATCTTTAATGAGCTGAAAGATGTCTTAACCGGAATACCCTATGATTATGAGATAGTGATTGTAGATGACGGCAGTAAGGACGGGAGCTGGGATTTAATATCGAGTGTTTCCAGTTCGGATGAAAAGATAAAGGCTATCAGGCTTCTTAAGAACTATGGGCAGACGGCGGCAATTCAGGTTGGTTTTGAGAATGTTAGCGGTAATCTCATTGTAGTTATGGATAGCGATGGACAGAATGACCCTGCCGATATCCCTCTCTTAATTTCAAAACTTAATGAAGGTTATGATGTTGTAAGCGGATTGAGATTTAAAAGAAAAGACTCTCTGGTAAGGAGGTTCTTCTCTTATTCCGGTAATCTCTTGATTAGAAAAACGACAGGACTTAAGATTCATGACGTAGGCTGCAGCTTGAAGGTATATAAGAAAGAGTGGGTTGATAATTTAAAACTTCTTGGCGAAATGCATAGAATATTCGTTGTCTATCTGGCTGAGATGGGAGCTAAAGTTGCTGAAGTTAAGGTCAACCATCGTGAGAGGATAGGGGGGCGCTCAAAGTATGGAATAGCAAGGGTTATGAAATTGATGATGGACCTGATACTCTATAAATTCTTTACAAGCTTTGCTTCAAGACCGATATATGTATTTGGCGGAACAGGTTTTATAAGTATATCTATGTCTCTATCTGTGTTTATCTTTGTTGTCTACAGGAAGATTGTCTTTCGGGGTCTCTGGTTAAGTCCGCTATTCTTTATAGCGGTGTCGTTATTTACCGTGGGAATTCTTTTTATCATGCTGGGTATACTGGCTGAAATTGTTATGCGGATCTATTATCAGACTAAGTATGGGTTTCCTTATAAAATCAAAGAGAAGATATAGCTAAAAATGTGCGGTATTCTCGGTTCATTAACCGATAGCGTTATAGATAACAGAGAGAGATTTAAGGAGGCTCTTGGTCTTTTATACCATCGCGGCCCTGATGAGATTGGGTATTTTCTGAGTCAGAATATTAGCCTGGGTTGCCGCAGGCTTAAGATCATAGGGTTAGATAATGGTAATCAGCCTATAGTTAATGAAGATGGTACATTAAGGATAATATTTAATGGGGAAATATATAATTACAGAGAGTTAAGATCAGATCTTAAATCCAAAGGTCATCTTTTCAAAACCGATACCGATACAGAGGTTATCCTCCATCTTTATGAAGAGGAAGGAGTTGGATGTTTAGAGCGTTTTGAAGGTATGTTTGCTTTTGCTATTTGGGATAGCCGGGATAGGAGCCTTTTTATTGCCAGAGATAGGTTCGGTATTAAGCCGCTTTTCTATTCCCATAACAGAGATGGATTTATTTTCTCGTCTTCTATCAAACCTATCTTGAAGCTTCTAAATAGTAAGCCTGGTATATCTGATAAGGCCTTAAATCTCTACTTTTGGCTGGACTATGTGCCTTCACCCTACACCATATATAAGGGTATATCCTCTCTGCTGCCGGCCCATTACCTTGTTTTTTCAAAAGATAGGGGTTTAGATATAAAAAAGTATTATAGCCTGGGGAAGTGCGATCTTAGAAATAGAAGCAGAGAGGATATTATTTTAGATCTGAGAGAGCGTATCTCGAACTCAGTTAAGAAACATCTTGTTTGCGATGTTGAGCCGGGTCTTTTTTTAAGCGGAGGACTTGATTCAAGTATATTGGCTTATCATATGAATGAGCACCTGGGTTCTTTTAAGACATTCAATATCGGTTTTAGGGAGAGTAGCTTTGATGAATCAAGGTATGCAAAGTTGATTGCAGATCGGTTTAGGCTGGAATACAACTTTAAATGTTTTTCCAGCGATTATCTTTTAGGATATTTAGAGAATATTGTTTCCAGGCTGGATCAGCCTTTTGCCGATCATTCACTATTACCTACTTATCTTCTCTCCGATTTCAGTTCTAGAAAATTAAAGCTGGTTCTTTCTGGTGATGGAGGAGATGAGTTGTTTTGCGGGTATCAGACATATATTGCTCATAGATTATTTCGTTTTTATAAGATTATGCCTTTAAAATTAAGAGAGAGTTTTTTAAGATTGGCTCTCTCTCTTGTCCCGGTTTCTGATAGATATTTTAGTTTAAACTTTTGTCTGGACAGATTTTCGAGGTCTCAAAGTATAAATGATATTAAGAGGCATATCTCCTGGATGGAAAGTTTTGGTCAGGAAAGAAGAGAACTTTTAAATGATAGATATGAAGATGTTGAGGATGAGTATATAGATTTTATTCAGGATAAGTTTATATCAGACTCTAAGGGGTTAGAGAAGATTCAAAAGTTCGATATTTATAGCTATCTTAGTAATGACATTTTATATAAGACTGATTTTTCAAGCATGCAGAATTCATTAGAAGTCAGGGTTCCTTATTTAGAGAAGAGTGTGGTTGAGCTGGCTTTATCATTGCCTGAGAATCTGAAATTAAGGAATCTCAGAGATACTAAACATATATTGCGATCTGCCTACAGAGGTAGTTTGCCCGCTGCGATTCTCGAGAGGAAAAAAGCAGGCTTCAGTTTGCCTGTAGCAGGAATGTTGAGGGGTCAGTTAAAGAGTATGCTTAATGATCTTATCGAAGATAACAGTAGTCTAAGATATTTAAATAGAGGTTATCTGAAAGATATCTTCTTGGAACATTTGCAATATAGGAAGAATAACCGTAAAATACTTTGGAATATTTTGATTTTCTCTATATGGTCCATAAAACATGAAGCAGAATAAATGGTTTCTAATATTATTTTTTATTATCCTGATCTATTCTCTTGTAGCCGTTTATATTATTGCTTCTAATTCAAATTTTCCTACAATAGATGCTCCTAACCATGCCATATTCTGTGTTCAATTTTATGGTGATACAATAGATTTATTTCATAATTCTGAGCTCTCTATTGCCGGTAAGATATTTGAATTCAGAAATATTTTTTCTAAAGGCATAATCTATTGGCCTAAGCTGCTTAATTTAAGCTCGCTGCCTTTTATGTTTATCTTTGGGTTATCAGCTTGTAGTATAAAAATGGCCAACGTATTGTATTTAATAATTTTTGCGGTTTTTGGCTATCTGCTGGCTTTAAAACTTGGAGCTAATAATAGAGAGGCTCTTTTTGTTACGATTATTCTTCCGCTCTATCCTGTTATTTTAAGGGCTATACAGAGTTACGGTTTAGATCTGCCGCTTATGAGTATAGTTGTCCTGTTTTTCTTCTTGCTTTTAAAGACAGATGGTTTTAAGAAGACCCTTTATTCAATATTGGCAGGTTCTGTGTTTGGAATTGGCTTACTGATCAAAGGTCAGGTTGTGATATTTGTTTTATTTCCTCTCTCTCTCTATCTGTTTATTTCATTATCAAAAGAGATTAAAGGTGACGGAAACTACATTCCTCTTTTTAGGTTACTTGCCAATCTCTCTCTATTCTTGATCTTTGCTTTTCAAATTGGTGGTTTATGGTGGCAAGGGAAGTATAATGATCTATTATCGGCTTTAAGAGAGCATACCATACCTGATTATAAACATTTTGAGAGTTATCCTTATGAAGCTTCAGGGTCTTTAAGTTACTACCTCTTTTATTTTAAATATCTTTATTTAGATGGTTTTGGACCTCTGCTTAGCTGTTTTTCGGTATTGTCGTTTTTTAGATATATTTTTAATAAATCTCTACCTAATAAAAAAATAGCATTATCCTGGTTGTTTTTTCCGCTCCTAATACTGTCTTTTTTGTTTAAAGTCCATCAGCTTAGATATATTATCCCCCTTGTTCCGGTTATTGTCATTATTACTACGATAGGCTCAAGGTTTAAAAGACTGCTTTGGACTATCTTTTTTAGGTCTCTACTTTTAATTATATTAGTTTTTCGGGTCTATCTGTTAGTGTTCTCTGGGAAAGATAAGCCTCTCTGCAGTAAACTGTTTGCCATTAGGTATAGCGATGGTATTTTAAAAGATTTTGAAATGAATAATTCTGATATAGCCGATATTTTTTATGAAAATTTAGAAGATCATTTAGCCCCCGGTCGGTATAACTGCTTGATTATCCGTTCAGCCGGCATTGAAGACGGGCCTGTTGGTATACAGCTCTGGCTTGAGATGAAAGCATATAACAAGGGTTATAGAATTTTGACCCATGATTTATATGATCAATGGTATTCAATCTATGAATGGTGGAAGGGAGAACCGGGTAAGTATATAATATTGTTTATTGAAGACGGAAGTCAAGATTTAGGTGGGGATAGATTGTTTGATAAGGATTGGATATTAAAAAGAGATGAAGAGCTGTTTCCCAGGATAGAAGAGTTTAAAAATCATCCTGTAACGGCTGAGCTTTTAGATGAATTTTTCCCGCTTTTAAAAGAGCGGGCTCAAAAAATGTTTGATTTTGATATAGCCATATATCACTGCGAAGCCTATGAATACGAAAATGTTCCAACCTCTTATTGACGGCGCTAAATCGGATCTGTTGCTTTTAATGATTCACACCTGGTATCCCTGGATGCCCCCTCTAGGCATATCTTATATATCAAATTATATGGAGTCTAAGGGTTATAAAGCGCTGCTCTTTGATTTTAATGCCAAACTATACAATAATACTTCCGGTGAGAAGAAGAGGTTCTGGGATATAAGCACTATAAGCAGCTTACCGCTGCAGGATATAGTAGCTCTTTTGATAAATAGTTTTTCCAAAGAGATTGATGAATTAATCGATATAGTTCTTAAACGTCCAGAACCTATTATAGGATTCTCTACTAATTATTTAAGTATCCACGTTGTGAATCATATTGCTAAAATTATCAAAAGTAGAAATAGTGATAAGTTACTGATTGCAGGGGGTCCAGGTTGTTTCTGGGATCATGATCGCAGTGTTGTCGAACCTGGAGCGATAGATATTTTTGTTTTAGGAGAGGGAGAGAGGCCGCTCTATAATATAGTGGAGAGTTTTTATAAAGGGTCTAGTCTGGAAAATATTCCAGGCACTATATTTATAAAAGATAAAAAAGAGATAGATAATAGGCCGGCTGATCCGATATTTGATTTAAACAGCATCCCCTACCCGGATTTTAAAAATCTAGATTTAGATGACTATGGATTTGGTGAAAAACAGACCAGAACTCTGCCTCTATTGGCCAGTCGCGGCTGTATCTCCAAGTGCACTTTCTGCATAGATCACTTTATGTGTACCCCTTTTAGGATGAGAGAGCCAAGAAATATAGTCGATGAGATAAAGTTTCATATAAAAGAAAATGGTGTAAAAAACTTCTCTTTTAACGACCTGCTCTGTAACGGAGATTTAAAGAGACTCAGAGAATTTGCTGAGCTTATCAAAGAAGAGTCTCTCAATATACAGTGGGGCAGTTATGCTGTTGCCAGAGGGGATATGGATTTAGAGCTATTGAAGAGTCTTAAAGATGCAGGCTGTGTATCTCTCTGTTATGGGATAGAGAGCGGGTCAGATAAAATCTTAAAGGTGATGAGCAAGATTTATACTGCCTCTGATGCTGAGCGGGTCTTAAGGTTGACAAAAGAGGCAGGCATAAAGGCTACTTTTAACATAATTATAGGCTATCCCGGGGAGGGGAGAAGGGAGTTCAAGCAGACTCTCCGTTTCGTAAAGAGAAACAGAGCTTACACAGAGAGTATTATCAATGTCTCTACTCTCTTTATCAATCCTACGGCAGCACTTGGTGTGGAGCCTGAAAAGTTTAATATTTATTTTCCAAGACACCCCCGGAGTTTTAAGTTTATTTCATTAAAAAAGGCTTTGATTCCTAAATATTATAGTCTTTTTGGTATAAGTTCAGCTGTCAAAGATACGAAAGGAGTGGATATTTCGGAATTTGTCGATAAAAACGGAAACACAAAACCAGTAAGACTAAAAAGGTTAGTAAAGACACTCTATTTCTTGCAAAGACTGGGATTGTTTAGAAACGAGCCGATTATAAATGTTTATGCCACTAGGAACAGAAAAGTAAAGAAGGCTATTGAATATATAGGGAGCAGGCAGAGCCTTACCTCTGGAGATCTTAGCGTTAAATGCAACAGGGAAGGTTTTGTAAGGATATTTTTAAAACATAAGTGTATCACTGCAGGCCCGGGACTGAATATTGCTTTTTGGATTAAAGATAATTGGTATGATACATCTAGATATATCTGGGAGATTAAAAAGATAGGTTTAAATAGGATTGAGATTTTGATCAATATGGATGATATTGCTATAGAACACAAGTGGCTCTTAGAGCTTAAACCTGAAGGATTATATTGGCATATCAATGTCTGTTTTAGGGCCAAAAACTATACTGTTAACGAGACTAAGATAGGACTTCAGCTCTCAGAGTTTTATAAACATTGGTATTCTAAGTCTTATCAGGGAGAGTTTCCTGTTTTAGATGATAAATGGAAGAGCTTAGATCTGGAAGATGTCCAGAGTATTTGGGCTATGACAGAAGGAGGCTCTCCTTTAGGGGTTGAGATGAGTAAGATTAAAAGCTCTATACCTTTGAGTTTGAGGATGGAGAGTTCTTATGCAAAGTACGGTTTTAGATTCTTAGCCTTCAGGAATAAAATTATTAGGCCTTACAACAATAATAAGTTGAATATTAAACTGTTTTTTGGTTTTCGGGAAATACCCAAATCTTATTTAAAGATAAAAGAAGAGAAGAGAGCGTTAGAGAAAAAAGAGTTTCAGATTGTTGGAGCCGGGGATGAACTTAACGAAAGAAGAGAGCCTCTCTATGTAAAGAGATTTCGTTTTTTAGATTTAAGTATAAATAAAGGTATAAAGTTGTATTATAAGCAACGTGAGATAACGTCTGGGTGCGGAGCTATTATAACATGCCACCATAATGGCAGGATATTTGACAGTAGAGATGCTATCTGGAGCCTTATAGGTGGTAAAAATTATGATATCTTCGATCTCTATTGGGAGAATATATGTTTTCAAATAGAATGGGGGATAAGAGTTAAGAGAAACAATATTTTATGGAGCTTTAGAGTTAATTCCTTAGAGAAGATAGAGTTAAAAGAATTGAAGTTTGGTCTTTTTTTAAATAAAAAATATGATTCTTGGTCTTTGGGTCCGTTCAGGGGGGGGTTGCCGGATAGCGTTAAAGATAGGTGGGATTATCTTCCTCTTACAAAAAGTAATGACAATAAAATATTATTAAGCTCTAGTCAAAATAATCTTCCCGCTCTTTCATTCTCTAAATCCAAACTGGGATTTTTTCAAATAGAGGTACCCGATTTAAATATTGCAGAAGGTAAGATTATCTATGCTGCTTTAAATAATTTATGTCTTAAGAGCGGAAAACCGTTAAATTTTCACTACAAGATTGGTCTGGAAGAATAAGAAACAAGATGCTTTTAATTTTATTTTAATTTATTTTACAGAACAATGTTGAATGAAATAATAAGATTTTGGTCTCTATTAGAGCGCTTCTTTAGGAGAAGTGTTTTTATTAAGGAGAGATAGGTTTGAAGAGAGATGTTCAAAAAGAATTAAGTAGTTTAAGGCGGGAGTTAGACTGCCTTAAGAAGAAAGAGAAATCTTATAAAAAAAACGGGTTAGAGTTACGGGAGAGCGAAGAGAGGTTTAGGAAGCTATTTGACGCTACCATGGAGGCTATAGTCTTACATGAGAAGGGTAGGATTTTAGCGGTAAACAAATTCTTTCTCAAAATGTTCGGTTATAGAAAAAAGTCTGAAATAATAGGAAAGAGCGTTCTGGATTTAGCCACTCCTAAATATAGAAACATTGTTAAAAGACACGTGCTGTCAGGTTATCAGAAAGTATATATTGCCGAGGGTAAAAAGTGTGATGGGACCATTGTAAAAGCTGTGCTTTCAAGTAGGCCTGTTAAGCTGAGAGGCAGGAATGTTAGGGTGACTGTTCTGCGTGATATTACTTCTCAGGATAAAGAACAGAAGGAATTAAAGCTCTTTAAAACAGTTGCTGATGTTTCGAAGTACGGTTCAGCTATTATGGATATGAATAAGAGGTTGGTGTATATCAACGGTGCTTTTGCTAAAATGCACGGCTACAGCAAAAAAGAGCTTATAGGTAGAAAGATACTCCTTCTGCATTCTAATCGGAATTTAAAAAAAATAGATAAATCTATTGAAGATGTTATTAAAAAAGGAGGTTTTATTGATTGCGAGCAGGTTCACTTAAGAAAAGACGGTACAGAGTTTGTTGCTTCTATGAGCGCAGCTTTAATAGAAGGTGATAGCACAGATTCTTCCTATATGACTGCTGTAATTATAGATATAAGCGATAGAAAAAAAGCCGAGGTTTTACTTAAAGCAGAGCGTGCTCAACTTCTCTCTATCTTTGATAGCATAGATGAGGTGATCTATGTTACAGATCCTCATAATTATGAGATTCTGTATATGAATAAGTTTTTTAAAAAGATTTTAGGCAAGAATTCTATAGGAGGTTTTTGTTATCGTGAATTTCAGAATTTTGATAGACCCTGCTACTTCTGCACAAATGAAATAATCTTAAAAAGGGCTGGTAGACCTTATAAGTGGGAATATCATAACCCGATTCTGGATAAAGATTATTATATTGTAGATAGAATTATTAAATGGCCTGATGGTCGGGATGTAAGGTTTGAAATAGCGATAGATATTACAGAGCGTAAAAAAGCTGAAGCTCTTATTATGAGGTATAACAGAGAACTTGAAGGAGAGGTAAAGAGAAGAACAGATGAATTACTGAAAGCAGAGAGGAAGCTTGAAGAGTCTAAACGTCTCTCTGATATCGGTATGTTGGCTGCAACAGTAGCGCATGAACTCAATAACCCTTTGGGAGTTATAAAGACAGCTGTATTTAATATCAGGAAAGAGAGAGCTGAGATTGACGATGATTTGGAGGGCCATCTCTTTAACATAGAGAAGAAGATATCCCAGAGCAGCAGGATTATTAAAAATTTGCTTGGTTATGCTAAAATAAAGAAGCCTATTTATGAAAAGGTAGATATTATAACTATCGTTGATGAATGTATCGACAGTTGTAGCAAAAAATATAGCGATTATGAAGTAGTTATCGATAAAAGGTATAAGATAGATAGAGATAAAGTTATAAAGGCAGATATTATACAGATAATCGAGCTGTTTACAAATATCCTTGAGAATGCCTTCCAATCTTTTAAAGGTAAAAAAGGGAAGATAATAATAATTGTAAATCGTAGTAAAGATAAGAGTAGTATCGATTTTAAGATTAGGGATAGTGGTTCGGGTGTGCCTGAGGATGACTTAGATAATGTCTTTGAACCATTTTTTACAAAAAAACCAAGAGGTCTAGGCCTAGGACTTACTGTTTCGAAGCAGATAGTCCATCTTCATAGAGGCAGCATATATTTTAAGAGTAAATTGGGAGAAGGAACAGAGGTGAATATAAGTTTGCCTTGTACAATAGGATAGGCGGTTATTCTGCAGTTTCTCTATTTGAAAGTTCAGTTTTCGTATTTACTCCGCTGCAGTTTTCTGTTAACCTTTATCTGTATTTTGCAAGTTTTTCTAGCGATAATTAAACTTTATGCGCCTGTGGCTCAATTGGATAGAGCGGCTGGCTACGGACCAGTAGATTGGGGGTTCGAGTCCCTCCAGGCGTGTATGTTTTTTACACAATGAACGACAATTTTTACATGCAGGAGGCTTTAAAAGAGGCTTTTAAAGCACTGGATAAAGACGAGGTGCCTGTTGGGGCGGTTATAGTATATCAGAATAAGATAGTAGCCCGAGCATACAATCAGGTAAGAATGTTAAAGGATCCTACTGCTCATGCGGAGATTCTTGCTATAACACAGGCAGCAGATTATTTAAAGTACGAGAGATTGAATGGATGTAATATCTATGTTACAATCGAGCCGTGTATAATGTGTGCTGGTGCGTTAATATTGGCGCGGGTAGATAAATTGATATACGGAGCTTCAGATAATAGACAGGGAGCTTTTGGTTCTCTGCTGGATGTTACAAAATACAAAGATACGCATCATAAGATAAAAGTAAAGAATGGTGTTTTAAAAGAAGATTGTGCTTTTTTAGTTCAGGATTTTTTTAAAGAGAAAAGAGTTACAGCTTAAATAGATGGAGAGGTGGCTGAGCGGCCGAAAGCAGCCGCCTGCTAAGCGGTTGGCCCTGTAAAAGGGGCCCCCGGGTTCAAATCCCGGCCTCTCCGCCAATATTAATAGCAAGTGGGCAAAAAGTCTTATAGAGAGGGAGATATTTTGAGTTATTTAGCTTTAGCAAGGAAGTGGCGTCCTCAGAATTTCGATGATATAGTTGCTCAAGACCATATTGTTGAAATATTAAAGAATGCGATTAGACTTAATAGAGTTTCTCATGCCTATCTTTTTGCAGGTCCTCGAGGGATAGGTAAGACTACAACAGCCCGAGTTTTAGCAAAAGCATTAAACTGTAAAGAGTCCTTCTCTCCAGCTCCTTGCCTTAAGTGCGGTAACTGTCTTCAGATAAAAGAGGGCAGCAGCCTTGATGTTTTAGAGATTGATGGGGCTTCTAATAGGGGGATAGACCAGATTCGCGATCTGCGTGAAAATGTTAAGTTAAAACCGGCTCAATCCAGATTTAAGATATATATAATAGATGAGGTTCATATGTTGACAGAGGCTGCTTTCAATGCGCTTCTTAAGACATTAGAAGAGCCGCCGGAGCATGTTAAGTTTATCTTTGCTACGACTCAACCTAACAAGGTTCCAGTTACTATCCTTTCGCGCTGCCAGAGGTTTGATTTTAAGCCGTTCTCTATAACTGCAATAAAAGAGAAGCTTATTGATATATTAACTCAAGAGAAGATAGATTTTGAGCCTGAAGCTGTTCTTATGATAGCAGAATCTGCCGGGGGTAGTTTGCGGGATGGGGAGTCTCTATTAGATCAGCTTATATGTGTTGCAAAAGGCGGGAAGCTTAAGGTAGATATGGTCAAAGATTTTTTAGGAGTAATCGAAACGACTGTGTTGTATGATTTGACGCAGAGTTTAATAAAATCTGATGTCAATAAGAGCTTTACGATATTAGACAGGCTGCTCTCTGATGGTAGAGATATTCCCATTATCATTGAAAGCCTGCTCTCTTATTTCAGAGCTGTGCTCCATTATAAGATTCTATGCTCCACTGATTTTACAGTTGGAACTATAGCTGTAGATTTGGATAAAGTTAAGGAGCAGTCCGGGCAGTTAAGCAGAGAGGAATTGATTTTTATATTAGAGCTGCTTAGTGAACTTCAAAATAGAGCAAAGATTGTTTTATCTCCAAGAGTTTTGGTCGAAGTAGGTCTTTTAAAGATATGCAGCAGATCTAAATATCAGATAGTTTTTAATCAGTTTTTAGATAATGATTCAAAAGAGAGGCGGAGTGTCAAAGAGCGGGTATTACCTCTGGTTAAACCTAAGCTTCAGATAAATACTCTGATTAAAAAAAAAGTAACGAAAACATCTCTTTCTCAGAATGATAACAATTTTAAAAAAAATGATTCTGAATTAAAAAGTAACAATAAAGCATTAAGTTTTCAGGAGATTGAGGAGGTTTGGCGAGATGTAGTCGGAGATTTAAGAGATACCAAGCTTTACCTTGCTTCTTATCTTGAAGGTTCTAAGGTTAAGTCTTTTGAGTCTGACAGTATTGTTGTTGAGGTCAAAATTGATTTTGATTTTCAGCGTGAGTTAATAGATGAAAATGATAATAGAAGAATTATTGAAGATTCAATCTCTTTAAAATCGGGCAGGAAGATCAGATTAAAATATCTCTATAGTAAGGTAATTACCGTTGATAATAAAAAAAGAATTCAAGAGATATTAAAAAATCCAAACATAAAAAAGATTTCCAAGCTCTTTAATGCTAAAGTTCTTAAAGTGATACCCAGGAATGATGAAGTTTGAACTACTCAATAGCTTGATTGAAAAATTTGTCAAATTTCCCGGTGTAGGTAGAAAAACTGCGGAACGTTATGTTTTTCATATATTAGATATGAAGGCCGATGAAGTAGAGGAGTTGGTGGATTCTATGAAGTATCTTAAGGAGAGGGTCTGTAACTGCAAGCAGTGTAATAACCTTACTGAGGATGAGTTTTGTGATATCTGTAAGAGTGGAAATAGAGATAGCTCTCTTCTCTGCGTTGTTGAGGAGCCAAAAGATTTGATAGCTATCGAAAAGGCAGGATGTTTTAAGGGCAAATACTTTGTTCTCTTGGGTGTACTCTCACCTCTGGATGGTGTAGGAATTGAAGATATAAAACTGAATGAGCTTTTCTGTTATGTTAAATCCAACTCTACTATAAAAGAGATTATTATATCAACAGATGCTGATGCTGAAGGTGAATCTACAGCCTATTACATTATGAAGCTGCTTAAGCCTTTGGGCAGGAAGGTTTCACGTATAGGTATGGGTTTACCTGTCGGAGCAGATTTGGAATTCATAGATAGAAATACACTTCAGGAAGCTTTTAAAGGGCGAAAAGAGATTCTCTGATTTCTTCACTTTTTTTATTCTTTTAACAAAAGTTGCACTTTTCCCTCAATTTTTCCCGATTTTTTAATATTATTAAATAGATACTTGTTGTTTCTTCTTTTATTTCAATTAGTTAGAGATACTTGTTTTATCTTTTTTTTTGGCATGGAATTTGTTTAATACAAGGTGTGAACTAAGGAGGTATAAGATGAAAGTAAAATTTTACAAGATTCAGAAAGAGAGACTGGGAGAAGACGATGTAGTTGTAATATATACCAAGGGAAGTTTCAGCGGTACGCTGGAGGTAAAAGATAGAGATATGTCTTTTAAGGGTAAAAAAGATGGAGATCTTATGGATATTCTCTTTCGTCCTTACCGTATAAATATTCCTGATAGAGCTGGTAAAGGGCTTAAGGAGAAGGTTCTTATACCTGGCTCCCCGCAGCATCTTGAGGCTATACGCAGAAGCTGCTGGTCCCATGGTTATATATCAGAGATGGAGGAGAGTTAGAAAATGCATAGTATAATATTTGCAAAACAGGCTCAGCCTAAGGCCGACAATAGAGAGGTCAGGGTTACGGAGAAAGTGTTTGAGGATGGGGTTTTGGTCTATTCTCGCAGGAGTAGTTCCTACAAGGTGCTTTTAAGCCACGAAGATAGAGAGCCTGTATATGAATATAGTTTTAAACCTCAAATGTATATCTATAAGAATATTCAGAACAAGAGAAAGTTTTTCAAATGGAAGATTGTTGGAGTGTTAAAAGTTCCTCATAGAGGTAATCAATATTCTCTTATATCCTATCAGCATTCTTTCTGGATGTTAGTTAAAGATAAGTATTAATATCCGCTTATTCCTATCTTATTTCAGTTATGGTTTGCCATTTCAGCATATCTTGCGTATAATAAATTTCTTAAGAAAGAGAGGTTTTTATGAAGAATAAAGATGTTGCCCGGTTATATTCTAAATATATTATGGATACATATACCCATCTTCCAATCTCTCTTGTAAAGGGAAGAGAGTCCAGGGTATGGGATTTAGAGCAGAATGAGTATTTGGATTTATTTCCAGGTTGGGGTGTCTCTATTTTGGGACATTCTCCTTCTAAGGTTGTCTCTCATATTAGAAATCAAGCCGGTAAGATAATACATATATCTAACAATTACTACAACCACCTCCAGGCTAAGCTTGCTCAAAAAATAGTTAAAATAGCGCAGATCGACGCCAAAGTTTTTTTCTGCAATTCAGGAGCAGAGGCTAATGAAGGAGCCTTTAAACTGGCAAGGTTATACGGAGCAGGCAATAGATATAAAATAATTACGATGAACGACTCTTTTCATGGCAGAACTCTAGCCTCTCTCTCTGCAACAGGGCAGGAAAAATACAAAAAAGATTTCGAGCCTCTACCCGAAGGTTTTACCCATGTTCCTTTTAACGATTTTGAGGCTTTTCAGAGCAGTGTTGACAATGAAACTGTGGCGATTATGTTAGAGCTGGTTCAGGGTGAGGGCGGTATAAATGTTGCCGATTACGACTATATCCAGAGAGTGAAAAAGTTTTGTAATGAGCGGGATATATTATTTATTGCTGATGAGGTTCAGACTGGAATGGGTAGGACCGGAAAATGGTTTGCATATCAGAATTTTGACATTGAGCCCGATATAGTTACTTTAGCAAAAGGTATTGGCGGAGGAGTTCCTATGGGTGCTGTTTTTGCCAAAGATAAGGTTGCTGATTGTATTAAGCCTGGAATGCATGCTTCTACTTTTGGCGGAAGCCCTATTGCATGTAAAGCGGCTTTAGCCGTTGTAGATACTATAATGAGCAAGAAATTGCTCAATAATGTAACCGATATGAGTAAATATTTTAAAGGCAGGCTGCTGGATTTAAAAGAAAAGTATGATTTAATAGATAGTGTTAGAGGTTTAGGTCTCATGATAGGTGTGGAGGTTAAAGATAAAGGCAAGGAGATTTTTGAGGGCTGCCTTGCTAATAGGCTTTTAATTAATTTAACCCAGGGCAATATCTTAAGATTTTTGCCGGCGCTGAATATTAACAAAAAGGATATAGATAAAGCTATTATAATATTAGATGGAGTATTAAAAGAGGTGCAGAGATGAATCATTTTTTAAGCATTAATGATTTAAGCAGGAAAGATATAACAGGGTTTATCAATGCTGCAAAAAATCTTAAAAAGAAGAGAAGGCAGGAGAAGATACTTAAAGGCAAGAGTTTCGTTCTTTTATTTGATAAACCTTCTTTAAGAACAAAGGTTAGCTTTGAAGTCGCCATAGCTGAACTTGGAGGTAGCTATTCATATTTAGGAGATGGTTCGGCTGGGTTCGGTAAGCGTGAATCTCTCAAAGATACGGCAGAGGTGCTTTCAAGGTATATCCATTGTTCTATTGTAAGAACTTTTAAACAGAAAGACCTTTTAAGGTTTGCACGGTTTTCTTCAGCTTCTGTCGTTAATGCTCTTACTGATACAGAGCATCCCTGCCAGATTTTAAGCGACCTTCTAACCATAACTGAAAAAGTTGGGAGCCTGGATAATTTTAAAATTGCTTTCATCGGTGATGGTAATAATGTCTGTAATTCACTTATACAGGCAGCAGCAGTTTTGAAGTTCAAACTGTCAATTGCAACACCTTCTGGTTATGAGCCTAAGAGAGAGAGCTATAGGGTTAAACTGGAAGATTTAAATAAGCAGAGCTTAAGAGTAGAGATAGTCAATTCACCTCAAGATGCGGTAAGAGATGCAGATTTTGTATACACAGATGTTTGGACCTCTATGGGTTGGGAAGAAGAGCAGTCAGATAGAAAAAAGATCTTTGAGTCCTATTAAATTAATAAGGATTTACTTAAAAACGCAGGGAAGAGATGCTACGTGATGCATTGCCTGCCTGCGCATAGAGGAGAGGAGATAACAGATGATCTTATCGACTCTGAGAACTCTATAGTATTTGACCAAGCTGAAAACAGACTCCATATGCATAAAGCTATTTTAATTAAGCTTTTATCTAAAAGGTAGATTTTCTTTAATGTCCAGGAAAACAGTTTTTTTGATACTTCTTCTTATAGTCGTATTTCATCTCTTAAACAATTTTATTATTCTCACAATAGATGATACTCCTCCAGTAGGACACTATGGGCTCTATTTTTCACATAGCCTGTATCTCTTTGAACAGTTTAAAAATCTTTCGCCTGGATTTATAACTGAGCTGTTTAACGTTAATAGTATATATCCCCCTCTGCTCTATTTAACGCCCATACCTCTCTATTATATTTTTAGCATAGATTATGATGTTGCTTCTTTTTCAGTCGGACTGCTCTATCTTTCTGTATTTATATTCTCTCTATATTTTCTAGCAACCTACCTCTTTAAACCTTCTGTAGGGATTGTAGCTGCTCTTATCGGTTCTCTCTTTGCGGCAGTCTTTGGCTATGCCAGGCTATTTCTAATGGCATTTCCAATGGTTGCCATTTTGACATTGAATATCTATCTTATGTTTAAGACCGAAGTGTTTAAGAAGAGGCTATATGTAGTACTCTTTGCTTCTGTTTTAGCTTTAGGGATGCTGATGAAGAAATTTTACTTTATCTATATCTCTTTTTTTACATTAATCTATCTGATTGAAAACAGAAAATTGATATCTAAAGAGCGGTTCAAGGTTTTTTTAAATATTTTTATTGCAGCTGGTATTGTTATATCTATTTCCGGGTATTGGTATCTTCGCAACATTGAACCCATTTTGTTCCAGCTTAAAAGTGACCAGCCTACAATATTTTATAATGAAGGCTATAGTTTTAATTTTTTAATTTATTTAAAGTATTTGATTAGATATCAATTAGGTTGGTTCTTATTCTCTCTTTTTTTAATATCTTTTATCTATCTTGTTATCAAAAAGAGGTCCGCGCTTTTTCTATCAGCTTGGGTTATATGGCCCTACCTTATCTCTTCTCTTTTTATTGTTGAGAAGAGTTCCCGCTATACAATGGCCATGCTGCCTGCGATTGCTATCATAATTGCTAATGGAATAATGGGATTTTCAGATAACCTGAAGCTTAAAAGAAGGCCTGCTTTAAGGTGCTCTCTTATGTTTTTAATTTTAGCTGTTCCGGTGTTTAATTTTTTTAAGACCTCTTATGGCGGGGGAGTAGAAGTGTTCAATTATAGGGATGAGACAGATAGGTTCTTTTATACCGGATTATTAAGGTCTAAGAAGATTGGTTGGGATATTGAAGATTTAGAAAAAACCTTAATTCAAGATGGTAAAAATAAAATCATGATAGATGGGTTCGGCTACTGGTATCTTTTAAATGACTACTTGAATAACTTTATTGAAAATAACAATCTCTCTATCAGCTTTATTCATTTGGAGTTTGACGAAAGAGATAAAGATTATAGAAAGCTTATAGAGGAAGGGGATTTTATTATTTTAAGATCCGATGACGGGTCTTCTATTCCCAATATCAGCCTACCTTTTGAAAATGAAAACTTAGAGAAGATCCGTTCTCTTCTGGTTATATTTAATGAATATAAAGAGAAGTTTGAATTAATCAATAGGGTTACCATAGAAGGTAGGTTTACGGAGAGAACGCTGTTGATTTATAAGAGAATATAGATGAAAACAAAAGAGAGAGTTCTGCTCTATTTTCTATTATTAATCTTAGTTTTAACAAAGCTGCAGTATTTATTTAAAGCGGGATTGTTATTTGATACCTGGGAGATGTGCAATCTATTTATTGCAAATACAATAGTAAAACATCGGATATTTTTGCCCTCATTTTTTCATCTCTCTGTACCTTATGCAGGCGGCGGAGACTATCTGTATAGTCTTCTCTCTGCTCCTTTTGTCTATCTGTTTGGCAGCAACATTTTTTCAATTCGGATATTAACTATCTTTCTTAACATGGTTGAACTTAGCCTTCTTTTTTACATTGTAAATAGGTATTGGAGCTGGAGGGAGGCTCTTGGAGCTTCTTTATTATTCATATTTTGTTCTAAGTATATTTTTATCTATTCTATTGTCGGTATGGGACGGCATTTTCATTTAGGTCTATTCTTTTTATTATCGCTGTTTTTCTACCTTAGATTTAAAGAGAAAAAGGGGTATCTCTCTGCTGTTCTATTTGGTCTCAGCATGGGTATTGGTAATTATTTCTATCCGGCTTTTGCAGTATTTATCTCTATTTTTATACTTTTTTTTCTGCTGAGCATTGACTGGAAGAGAGTATCAGATTATCTTAAGATCTTCATTGTGCTTTCCTCTACGATACTATCAGGTCTCTTTTACAAAGTTGTTTTTTTAGATTTTAACATTGCCTACACTTTTAAAAGTACTTTTATGCTCTCTACCCATTCCCCTAAGGCAATATTCCCGATAGATAATATTTTTATTATTGTAAAAAGGTTTATCTTATTCCTGTTTTTTCTGGTTCCGGATTTTTTATCTTTTAATCTTTTTCACACTGGAGAATATTTTAACCTCTTTAGAGATATTGAGAGTCTATCTTTAGTAAAAGCTTTTCAAGAAATATTTAACCTCTATCAATCTAAGAGTAACTCTTTGGATATCTTTTATGCCGATCTATACCGGGTAATCTTTATTCTATTTTTTGCAATTATTATTTCTTATATTCTTAAAAGAGCAAAAAACTTTAAGCAGTTTGTGATTGGAGAGAGAGGAAGAGATAAGAAAGCATTGAAAAACTCTATTACAGCATTGCTCTCTGTAACAATATTGGTCTATTTTTTCTTATATATCTTAAATGGCCGCTCTATCACTACTTATAAATATTATCTACCGTTATTTATACCGATTATTCTTGCTCTAACTATAGTTACTGCATGGAAAAAAAGTTTTTTCTTGCCGTTATTAATTATTTTGCTGATTCCCGGTTTTAACTTTCAGCTTCAAGCGTTAAAAACCTCTGATTCCAAAGGCAACCCTCTTATGCCGCTCTATTATGGCGACAAATCGACTTTAGAGTTTCTGGGCGATAGCAATAACTCAGAACAAAAGAAACTTATAGAGCTAAATATAAATACAGCCCATACTCTGGGCTATATATTGGCTGATAGGAGTAAAGATTGCTCTGCATTGCGTCTGCTGGCTGGAGATATTTCTTTTTCAGATAAGGCTAGGCGTTTTTTCTGGGAAGGATGGTTTTCCAAGATGTTCTTAAATGAGAGCATAGATATTGATTATGTTAAAAATTATCTCGCAGATTTAAAGAGAGAAGAGAGGTTTTTCGCTTTTTCCGGGATAGGCGAAGCTCTCATCCAGAATTCTATATATTGTCCGGATATATCTGAATATTTTAAAAGTGCAGAGAGAGATATTTTAAAGATAACAACTATAGAGGAGAGAGTCTATTTTTATCAGGGTTTAGGCAGGGGCTTAGCTCGCTTATACGGTAGCGATGTCTATTCTGCAAAAGGGCCTTATATAGCTGATAAGAGGTTGTTCTATTCTTACCTTCAGATGGTAGATAGGGATAATATAACTGATTTTATAAATGGGTTTTTACTTAAAGAGTTATGGCAGCCTTTATAGATTGGTGCTTAATTGTCCTATGATTTTCGAGCTCTAAAGATTGAGCTTACTCCAAAAGGTATATTGAATCTCTTAGAAAAGGCTAAGTCCCATCTTATAAAAAAGAAGGAGAGATTGTTTAAAAAATCAGGTAGATTTATACAGTCATCCGTCTCTTTTTTTATATTTAATATTTTTTGAAATTTTCTGAATAGATATACAGCTAAAAATATTGTCCAGCCAAAAAGATCAACTTCTGTATTACTAAAGCCGGATTTGGATAGTTTATCCAAGAGTTCTCTCTTTCTGTAGCGGCGGTAATGCTTGTTAAGCTTATCTTGCTGTCCCCAGAGGGTAGGCGACATGGGTAGAGAGCCGAATAGAAGTCCGGATTTCTCTAAAACTCTGGATATCTCTTCTAAGGCTCTCTTGTCATCTTTTATATGCTCTAATACTTCAAAGGAGACTACAATTTTAAAGCTCTCTTTTTTAAACGGTAGATTGGTCAAATTCGCGATTACTCGATTCTCTATAGTGTTGTTATCCATTGTTTTTAAATCCAGGGCTATTATTTTTTTATAGTTTAAGGCTATATTTGAAAAATAACCGTTGCCGCAGCCTGCATCAAGTATCAATGTCTCTTCGGGCATCTTTAGTTTTTTGAGGGTTTTTAGTGCGGTCTCATACTTTATCTTTATCCACCAGTAGTTGTGGGTAAGCTTAAAATAGTTCAGCATCTTTTTTTATCCTGCGAGTAGATTTCCATATTCGGAATACCTCTCTAAGTGTTCTTGGAATATCCTGGATGCCTATCTTTGAATAATCTCCGAGTCTTGGAAAATGTTCTACGGATATCTCAGCGATAGAAAGATTGAATATTTTTGCTTTTGCCAATATCTCTGTATTTACAGAGAATCTTTTAGATTCAATAGTTATTTTATTAAAGATGTCTTTATGAAATAGTTTAAAAGCGCAGTCTATGTCCTTCACATTAAGGTTGAATATGTATCGCATGAGCAGGTTATAGCCTTTTGAGAGCACTATTCTCAAAAGAGAGTCTTTTCTTATTTTACGATAGCCGATTACTATATCATGGTTTCTAATGCTCGGTAGTAATAGTTCAAGGTTTTTTATGTCAAACTGCCTGTCGGAATCAGTAAAGAATATTGTATCATTACTGCAGTTTTTAAATCCTGTCGCTAACGATGCACCGTAACCTGTATTAGAGTTATGCTTGATAAGTTTTATTCTATCGTTATGAAGGCTCAATCTATGGGCTATAGAGAAAGAGCTATCTTTACTCCCGTCATCTACTAGTATAATTTCATAGGATTGGAACTTTTGAACTAAATAATCGTTAATATCTGTTATGGCTCTCTCTATATGATACTGTTCATTATAAAATGGCAGTACTACGCTTATTGAATGCCTGATTATTTTTTCCATAGCAATAGGTGTGTTATTAAATTCTTTGAATCAGTGCTTGTTAGTCTTAGTTTAAGTACTTCCTCTCTCTCTATGTTATCGGAGAGTGAATAGAGCCTGCTCTCTTCTTCAGGCATGATTCTAAAGACCGATATTGACTCTTTGAAGCTTTTTGCATCCATTATTATCTGTTCTATATCTTTAGCTGTAAATATCAACCTATATTTGAGAGAGTGCTTATCGGCGTATATTTTAAGGTAGGCGCTTATTTCACTACATAGTTGATGGGATTTGCTCTCTCTAATAAACATATCTATTATCAATTTATCAGTTGAGTATATTTTGATCTGCTCTATTATACTCTGAAAGATAATCTTATTATTATAATCCGGCGGTCTTACCTCATAATTGTATAACAGGGGATAGATATTACCTTTAGCGTCATAATAATCTCTATCTTTGAAGAGTTTTGTTTTAAGAAGGGGTTTCTGCTTGATCTCTAGGAAAGAGGATGAAATATTCTGCGTTATCCCGAATAAAAACAATACCGAGATTGTTGTATTGCGTAATCCTTTTTTAAGTCCGGATATGAATATGGCCGATATTATGGCGCATATTGGGATATAGCCGATACTGTAACGCGCCCATTTTACATCTCCGGTTTGAAGGAAGAGATAGGGGATTAAAATAGCTAACCATAGATGTGTAAAATTTTGGTCTATTTTTTTTCGAAAGATTAGATTTATAGTGCCCGAGATAAACACTAAGAAGAATGGTAATGATAGTTGATAATTTATAAGTGTAAAAAGATAGAAAAACCAGGAGTTTAAGCTGCCAGACGGTATCGTCTCTCCACCTATTAGACCCTTTCTGCTGTAGCTCATAAGCAGGTATCTAATTATCTCTTTATAGTTTTTTACATAGTAGCCTATAGCAGGGGCTAAGGCGATAAAGATTATTAGCGCTATATTTAAACATTTAGTCTTATTGGTAGATGTTGAGTTTTTATTCCAGTTAATTATTAGCTTAAAGAGTTCATAGATAATGCCTGGGACAACAAATATCAAGAAGTGATATTTAGTTAATAGCCCCAAACAGAGAGATAGCCCCAGGAGTATTGAATATTTGGTGTTTGAGAAGTTCTGGCTTTTTATAATCAGATAGATTATCAGGGGAACTAAAGCCAGGATAAGTGTCTCTAACATCGGATAGCGGGATATTCCGTAAGTTGCAGGATAGAGTGTCAGGATAATAAAGCTTATGCAGCCTGCAGACCTATTTTTAAGAACTGATGATATTTTATAGCTAAATAGAGCTGATATTAATACTATTACAGAGTTAACTGTTACTACTGTCATATGATTTATTCTTCCCAGAATTAATCCTGTCAGGGAATGAATCAGAAAATAGAGTGAGGGATAAGAGCTATGGCCGTAGCTCAAGTAAAGAGAGTCTTTTAAGAATCCAATGTCGTGTTGTAAATTTATAAAAAGGTCTATTATGCTATTAAAATTATCTGAGCCCATACACATATAGCTAAAGTTGAAATTATAATGTTCCCAGAGTAGATTTATTGCTATAAAAAGTAATGCAGAGATAGACAGCAGGGTCATCAGCAGATGCTTGCTGTTTTTTTTATCTATCTTATTTATCGACATTATCGTATCCGTATATATGGTAGTAAATCAGTAGATAGGCTATATTGAGACCGTTTTTAATCAGACCCTTGTAGATATAGATAGAGAGGTGAAGAAAATATTTAAGGCCCTGTTTTCTAATCATAGATAGTAATCTTTTGCCGAAGGTTATAAAATAGGCCAGTTTCTGATAATGTTCAATCTCTTTAGGCGTAAGCTCTTTAGTGTATATAGCTGCTCCAAAGGTTATATTATTAGCCTTCTTCCATCTTCTCTTATCTATCTTACCCCCTAAAGAGTATATCTGTTCGATGCTTTCTCTTGTGAAAGGCTTATAGATAAAAAATGCAGAGCGTTCCGCCTTTATCTTATCAGCAAATCTTATAGTATCCTTTATTGTCTTTTTTGTCTCTCCCGGGCCGCCTAATATATAAAAAGCGGTTAATGCTATATTATATTCTTTGCAGAGTTTGGCTATCTCTGTAATTTTTTTATTGCTAACAGGTTTTTTGTAAATATTACTTCGTATATACTCATTACCGGTTTCAATTCCGACTCTCAACAATGCACACCCGGACTTGGCGAGGATTTTGAGCCTATCCTCATCCAGGTTGTCTATTCGGGCAAAAGAACTGAACTTTATCTCCTTAGCCAGCCCTAATTTACGGTAATTATAACAGAACTCTTCAAGCCAGGTCCGGTCTATTGTAAATACAGGGTCAAATAATTGCAGCAGCCTTAGATTGCGGTTTTTGTATTTGTTCCAGTGGTATAACATCTCTTGGGCATAATCTTTTGGATTGCGCATTCTGAAATAATTTCCTCCCACTGCATCTGATATTCCATGAGCATCGCAATAGCTGCATCTGTAAGGACAGCCCCTGGAACCGATAATGTATAGCATGCCCAGAAAATAGAAGTATCTATCCAGGTCTTCCCAGAGATCCCAGTCGGGATAGGGGAGGGCGTCCAGATTCTCATTGAAGCTGCCGCCGCCGTTCCTTATGATCTGGTCTTCTCTCTTGAACCAGATACCTTCAGTATTATATGGTTCTTCGTTATCCCTGACTCTATTCAGATAGTTTAAAAGCGGTATCTCTCCATCTCCGATATAGACAGCATCGCATTCAGGAATGTTGATTGTCTCTTCAGGGTATATCGATGCGTGATGCCCTCCCACCATTATGGGTAGATTGTAATGTTCTTTAATCTCTTCCATCACGGTCTTTACATACTGCATATACATCGTATTGCTTGAGAAGCCGATTAAGTCTGGCTTATGTTTTTCTATTTTTGTTTTTAAATATTCTCTCCAGTGTCTTTTGTGAAAAGTTAGATCTATTATTGAAGCTGAATGTTCTGATTTTTTGTTTACGTAACTAGCAAGATAAGTGATAGCTATATCCATAGCGCTATAGTCATTACCGAGAGTAGGATTTATAAAACTTATATGCATTTTAAAAGAACCTCGCTATCTTATTTAAGAGTTTTTTTATTCCTCGGAGACTCCTGAAGTGTCTCATTAAGTAAGCCCAGTGACGCGGGTGAAGATAGAATAGAGTGACACCTGTTTTTTGGAGTAAGGATACAACAAGAGCATTATTATTCCCGTTTTGAAATGATACCTTAGAATAGTAATCGAAATTACTGGAGGAGCCGAGTATTTTGAATATAGATAGTTTCTTCATTTTTTGATAAAGCAGCGTTCCGATAAAAGGAGTTGTTATCGAAAAGCTCGCTTCGGCAAGATTCAATTTTAAAGATAGGTTTATAGTCTTTAAGATCTCTTTTTTTGATTCATCCGGTGCGCCTATCATAAAGAAACCCGAGGGGTAGATCCTGCTCTTCCTGGTACTCTCTATGGTTTTGCCTACTCTCTTTAGCTCTATCCCTTTATTGTAGACCTGGTCTAATATTCTTTGAGACCCTGATTCAATCCCGTAATGTATTACTCTTAAGCCTGATTGATACATCTTATTGAGCAGCTCTTCATCAACAGTATCTATCCTGCTGTTGCAGCCCCAGAGTATATTCATCTTATTGTTTTGGATTATATCGCAGAATCTATTTATCCAATCTCTGTTTACGGGTAGGGTATCATCATGAAAAAAGAAATTTTCTATTCTAAAACTCTCTCTATAGTAATTTAGCTCTTTTATCAGATACTGAGGGCTTTTATAGCGTATACCGTCTCCGAATATCAATCGTAAGGTAGGTTGGCAGTAGCTGCAGTTGAATAAGCATCCTCTTGAGGCTATGACATTTAACCCTCTTTTAGCCGGATCCAAAGGGTCGAGGTAGTGCCATAGGTCGAAGTATTGGTCAAGATTTTCAAGTAGATCCAGCGCTGGTATCTCTAAAGAGTCAAGCTCTATTTGTTTGCGTTCTTCCCGGCTTTTAAATATTGTTCTATCTCTCTTGAAATATATACTTGGAACACTATCTAAATCTCTTTGAGGCAGCCTCTCTATCAGCCGGTTCATGGTATCCTCTGCTTCACCTATGACTGCGATATCGACAATATCTATTATGCTCTCCGGTGCTACTGTTACCTGGGGTCCGCCTGCAATGAGAATAGTGGTTTTAGGAAGCTCTCTTATCAGTTCCCGGACAGCTTTATACATAACAGAGTCTATATATATGCCTATGGCTTGGGGTCTTATTCTGGATATCTCATTCTTTATTTTTTTAAAGGAGTTGTGAAAGGTACTATCCAGTATGTTTATCTTTAGCTCTGGATGCTGTCTTTTTAGATAAGAGGCTATTGAGCATATTCCTAAAGGAGGGTCTCCGGATCTATATTTTAGACGCGGGAAGATAAAAGTTAATGAATCTATCATTGATAGCCTTGTTGATTTTAAGTTATAAAGTTATCTAATGTGTATTGACTATTATAGCATCTCATTCTGTTTTGGACTATAAAGCATAAAGTTTAGATGTTTTAGCATTCTATTATCAAATATTATCATTTTTATTCCAAGGTGTCTTTTTAAATAAAAAGATTGAGATTTTTAATATCGGGTCGAATCTACAGTCAAATATTATTTGCTTGCTATAGAGCAACTCGTATCCAATGATGCCGGTTTTATCTAATGCCGATTCTTTACTGCTAAATATAATGAAATCATTATCTGCTTCCAAAGCTTCTTGGTGGTCTTCAAAAAACATCACATTTCTAAATCCGCGTTCTGTTAAGAATATACGCAACCACTGCGAGTAGCCATCTTCTTCAATTAGGGCTATCTTTACAAAGTTACGATTAGAGTTATTGAGATGCAAAAGCAGACCATTGAATTTTAACAATCTTATAGGGTTGCCATACCTTGTATGCTTTGGGATAAAATATTTAGAGATGTTATCAGGTTTCATCAGTTTTGAGTTTACGAAGAAGCTGAATTTGAAAAAATATAGCAAACCGAAATATAATGTTATTATCCAGATTAATATTTTTAATTTTCTCCATTTTAATTCAGTTACCCCGTATGCTGATATAATAGCTAGTGCTGGCATTATAGGAATTATATAACGGTCTCTCTTGGTTGTAGCTATGCTCAGTATAATCATCGAAAGGATAATCCAGCTAAACAATATATGTCTCTCTTTCTGTTTTTTCTTCAGGAGATAGTATAGGCCTAAAGCGATTAATGAGATTGAATAATAAGAGAGAGATAGGTTGCCTAAAGTAGAGATATAAAAGAATATCGGTTGATTATCTTTAAGAGTTGATAGTTTTATCAAGTCTTTTATCCGGTATTCTAAAGGGTAATAATATATCAGTGCTATTAGGAGAGTAAATGCAAAACAGATTATGAGATTGTTTAAATTGTTTTTCTTCTGTCCTCTTATAGTGATATAGGCAAGGTAGATTAAAGGTCCTGATATAAAAACTAAAACACTCTGTTTTGTAAGCAACCCCAACCCTAATATTATTCCGCAGATTATAGAGTTGTATCTTTTGGAGAAAAAATCACTCTCTATAAGCGCAAGTATCGAGCAGGTTACCATTGTTGTAGTTGGTAATATTAAATTGTAGCTGCGGGAATAGAGGTAGATTGGGGGATAGAGGGATAATATTGCAGCAGCCATCAATCCTGTCTCTCTGTCTTTTAGGTGCTTTCCGATAGTATAGGTTGCTATGATAAGGAAGATAAGGAATAGAGAGTTTGTCATGGCGTAAGTTGTATATCTTAAGCCTGCAATCTGTATAAATGCGAATGAGATAAGATAAAATAGATGCGGTTTTTCGGCTTTAGGGTTAGCAAAGGTTCTAAATATAGCAGTTGGACTATACTCTTTATCATATTTAAGATAGCTATAGATACCGGTAATTCCTCCGATATGCCCTATCTCTTCTGCCAGTTCAGGGTAGGTATTAGCATTAATTCATATGATGTTTGCACTTAGATGGAATAGTACGATTGTTAAGAGAAGTAATATATATTTCTGTTTTTTGATTCCGGAAATACGACTGAGCATTTTAACATTATATATGGTAGTATAATTACAGCATAGGAAAAATATTGTTTTTGGAATAGAAAAAAGGTTGCTTTTCGGGTATCATATTGTTTTAAATAATCGGAGGATATTATGGCTAAAAAAATAGTTTTGGCGTATTCAGGAGGTCTTGATACATCTGTTGCTATTCCATGGTTAATAGATAAGGGGTATGAGGTAACTGCTTTTAGCGCCGATGTTGGCCAGGGAAAAAAGAGTTTCGATTCTGTCCTTAGAAGAGCCAAAAAAGCAGGAGCCAAGAGAATTATTTTCAGGGATTTAAAGAAAGAGTTTATCGAGAACTATGCTTTTAGCGCCCTTAAGGCCGAAGCTCTATACGAGAACAGGTACTATCTGGCTACTGCTCTATCCAGGCCTCTTATTGCCAAGCACCTTGTAGATATTGCAAAGAGAGAGAAGGCTCAGGCCATAGCTCACGGTTGTACCGGCAAGGGCAATGATCAGGTTAGGTTTGAAGTTGCTGTAAAAATTTTGGCTCCAAAGATGG
The DNA here is from genome assembly GCA_030765505.1 of Candidatus Kaelpia imicola. Classification (NCBI taxonomy): domain Bacteria; kingdom Pseudomonadati; phylum Candidatus Omnitrophota; genus Candidatus Kaelpia; species Candidatus Kaelpia imicola. The sequence goes on from JAVCCL010000043.1 coordinate 118,969, forward strand.
AGATAGTTGCTCCTTTAAGAATCTGGGAACTTAAAAGCAGGGAAGAGGAGATTGAATATGCGAAGCTGAAGAGAGTTCCAATAGAGGTTAAGGAGTCCACTTATAGCATTGACAGGAACCTCTGGGGTTTAAGTATTGAGTGCGGAGTGCTTGAAGAGATAGATAAGGAGACGCCGGAGGATATATTTATGCTTACAAGTTCTCTGGATAAGACTCCTAAGAAAGCAGAATATATAGAGGTTGAGTTTAAAAAAGGAGTGCCCGTAGGTTTAAACTCCAAGAAGTTATCTGCAGTTGAGATAGTTAGTAAGCTTAATAAGATAGCCGGCAGGCATGGTATAGGCAGGGCGGATATGGTGGAGAATAGGTTGATTGGAATAAAAAGCAGGGAGGTATATGAATCCCCTGCTGCTGCCGTACTATATTTTGCTCACAGAGAGCTGGAATCTCTGGTTTTAGATAGAGAGTTATCCCACTTTAAAAACTCTATCTCCAGTAAATATGCAGAGTTAATTTATTACGGTCTCTGGTTTACACCTTTAAGAGAAGCATTGGACAGTTTTATTGATTTTACGCAGGGCTCTGTCAATGGAAAGATAAAGTTGAAATTGCATAAAGGCAATATTAAAGTTGCAGGAAGAGAGTCCAAGAATTCAAAATATAACTATAACATGGCTACATATACCGATAAAGATAAGTTTGAACATAAGGCGTCTGAGGGTTTTATAAAGATATGGTCTCAAGCCTATATGAGGTAATGATATGAAAGAGAAATTATGGGGCGGAAGATTTAAAGATGGTCTGGATCCTGTTATTCTGGAGTTCACCAAGAGTATCAATTATGACTGGTTTCTATTTGAATATGAGGCTTATTCCAATATTGCCTGGGTAGGTGAGCTGCAGAGCCTTAAGCTGATAACTCAGAGAGAGAAGAGCTCTATCAAAAAGGCTATAAAAGAGCTCTTAAAAGAGTATTCCGATGGAAAGATAGAGATAGATTTTAAAGAAGAGGATATACACTCTCTCTTCTATTCTCTGCTAAGGAAAAAAGTCTCTTCTCTTGTAGATAAGATTCATGCCGGTAAGAGCAGGAATGAACAGGTTGTTACTGTTATGAGAATGTTTTTACTCGATGCTATATCTGAAGAGGTTGAACTTATCACTAAACTGCAAAAGGGTTTTCTGAGGAAAGCAAAGAAGTATAACGACTCAGCTATTCCAGGATTTACTCATCTTCAATATGCTCAGCCTGTACTGTTTGGGCATTGGCTGCTGTCTTTCGTTGAGCAGCTAGAGAGAGATAAAAAAAGGTTAATCAATTGTCTTGACGGTGTAAGCCTGCTGCCTTTGGGCAGCGGTGCTCTTGCCGGCAGCAATTTTAAATTAAACAGAGATAAACTAAGAAGAGAGCTTGGATTTAAAAGCTTGGGAAAAAACAGCATCGATATGGTTTCAGACAGAGACTTCATTTTGGAATATCTTAATGCTAATCTTACTCTTCTCCTACATTTGAGCAGACTTGCAGAAGACCTGATAATATACAATAGCCCGGGATATGGGATAATATATTTCTCGGATAAGGTTACTACCGGTTCAAGCCTGATGCCGCAGAAGAAAAACCCTGATCCTGTAGAGCTTATCAGGTCTTATTCTTCCGGAGCCCTGGCGGCCTATGTATCTATGGCGGATATCTTAAAGGGGCTCCCAACATCCTATAACCGCGATTTACAACTGGATAAGAAGGCGCTTTTCTCATCATATCTTTCGGCTACAGCTGTTTTAGATGCTACTGAGATAGTTATCTTAAATACATATTTGGATAGAGACAGGGCTTTAGAGCTGCTAAAAGATGAGAGGTTTTATTTGACAGATATTTCGGATGAACTTATTAAAGATGGCTTATCTCATAAAGAGGCTCATTGGCGGGTAGGTAGGCTTTTGAGGAAGGCGGAAGAGAGCAAGAGTAATATAGCGGATTTTAAGAGAGAGGAGTTGATTAAAATATTAGGTCGGGATATAAAGATAGACAATTTTTTTAGTGTCAGTAAATCTCTAAAAAGAAAAAAGGTTGACTGCTCTACAAACTTTAAGTATTTTTTAAAGAGGTTAAAGGAGTGGGAGATATTATTAGAGTCTCCTGAGCTATAACTAATGCATAGATTTAAATACCGGGGCAACCATCTTTATGCAGAGAATGTTAAACTCTCTTCTCTCCTGGAGAGGTTTGGGACACCGCTCTATATCTATAGCGCCAATACTTTTCTGGACCATTTCTTAAAACTTAAAAGCGCTTTTAAAGAGTTATCTCCGCTTATATGTTTTAGTGTTAAGTCAAATTCCAATCTGGCTGTTCTGAGATTGCTATCTAAGGCTGGAGCGGGTATGGATGTTGTTTCAGGCGGAGAACTTTTCAGGGCATTTAAATCCGGTTGCCCTGCATCTAAAGTTGTATATGCAGGGGTTGGCAAAAGAGAGGATGAGATAATCTATGCAATCAAAAAAGGTATAAAGTTTTTCAATATTGAGTCTCTCCCTGAACTTGAAAGAATTAATAAGGCTGCCGGGAGCCTGGGTAAGAGGCAGGGTGTCTGTCTGAGATTGAATCCCGACGTAGATTCTAAGACACATAAGTTTATTACAACAGGGAAGAAGGAGACAAAGTTTGGACTCTCCTATGGTGTTATAAAAAGTATTCTGCAAAACAGAGACAGCTATAAGAATCTATTAATCTCAGGTCTGCATCTACATATCGGATCTCAAATTATTTATAATGAGCCATTTTTAAAAGCTGTAAAGGTTGCTTTAAGATTAAAATCTGAGAGAGATTGTGATTTCCAATATTTAAATATCGGTGGTGGATTAGGAATCATCTATAAAGATGAGAAAGCTTTGACTGCTCAAAAATATGCATCTGAGATAAAAGGTTTGATAAAGAAAACCGAACTCAAACTTATTCTGGAGCCGGGAAGGTTTATTGCCGGTAATTCTGGAATATTTGTTACCACAGTCCAATACGTCAAGGATGGTATAGATAAAAAGTTTGCCATAGTTGATGGAGGTATGAATTTGCTGATAAGGCCGGCTCTATACTCTGCCTACCATGAGGTAGGATTGATTGAAAAGAGGGCTGGGAGAAAAGAGCTATACGATGTTGTAGGTCCGATTTGCGAAAGCTCAGACTTCCTGGCTTTATCCAGAAAGCTTCCTCAGCTTAAGAGCGGAAATAGAATAGTTCTATTTAGCGCAGGAGCCTACGGGTTTACGATGGCATCGAATTATAATAGTTATCCTAGATGTGGTGAGGTTATGGTTAAAGGCAATAGTGCTCATCTTATCAGAGAGCCTGAAGATTATAAGGATTTAATAAGAGGAGAGAATATACCGGGGTTTTTAAAATGAGGATTATCTCTTTTCATAAAGCTGTTGCTAGTGGAAATGATTTTGTCATAATCAAAAACAGAACTTTTTCTAAATCCGAATTAAGAGATACAGCAATTAAGTTATGTAGTAGAAAATACGGTGTTGGTGCAGACGGGCTTCTGGTTGCAGAGAGTTCAAAGAGAGCCGACCTTAAAATGAGAATATTTAATTCTGATGGAACTGAAGCTGAGATGTGCGGCAACGGAATGAGGTCTTTTATTCTCTGGGCTTATAATAAGAAGCTGATAGCTATAAATTCTTTTATTGAGACCAAGGCAGGTATTATAATAGGTAAGGTCAAAAAAGATGATTTTATCAAGATTAAGATTGGAGCTTCTTTTGAATACAGGCCGAATTTAAAAGTAAAGGTAGATGGGAAGACAATAGAGGGCGATTATCTGGATACTGGAGTTCCCCATTTTGTTGTTGAGGTAAGCACCCTTTGCGGCTATGATGTCTTTAATATCGGTTCAAAGATAAGGCACCACTCTATTTTTAAGCCTCGGGGAACCAATGTGGACTTTATGCATTGGGAGAGAGGGTATCTTGCTGTTAGAACTTATGAGAGAGGGGTAGAGACTGAGACTTTGGCTTGTGGTACAGGCTGTGTAGCCTCTGCTTTGATAGCTGGATTGAAAAGAGGTTATGACTCTAAGAATATAGTCGTTCTTCCTTTAAGCGGCGAAAGATTGAGAGTTTCGTATTCTTATCAGAAGGGAAGATTTAGCGATGTCTATCTTGAAGGTGAGGCAGAGCTTCTCTTTGAATCAAAATTTAAAATTAAATAGGAGGTAAGGTATATGTTTAGAGGTTCTATGGTGGCACTTGTTACACCTTTTAAAGACGGTAAGGTGGATAAAAGCGGCTTAAAAAAGCTTGTGAGATACCATATTAAGAACAACACTTCAGCTCTTGTTCCATGTGGAACGACAGGAGAGTCTGCAACGCTCTCTGAGAGAGAACATGAGACTGTCGTGGAGACTGTTATAGAGGAGACTGCCGGGCGTATCCCTGTCATTGCGGGTACAGGTTCTAACTCTACAGAAGAGGCTATTAGGTATACTAAATTTGCTCAGAAGAGAGGAGCTAGCGGAGCTTTGCTTATATGTCCTTATTACAATAAGCCTACTCAAGAGGGACTCTATCAGCATTTTAAAGCTATTGCAGAAGAGGTAAGGATACCGTTAATACTCTATAATATCCCATCACGTACAGGTGTTAACATGAGCCCTGAGACTATAGCACGTCTTGGAAGACGATATAAGAATATAGTCGGGGTAAAAGAAGCAACAGGCAGCTTGGATCAGATGACGGCTATTAAGAGTCTATGTCCTAAAGAGTTTCTTCTGATATCAGGAGATGATGCTCTAACGCTTCCGATATTGTCTATTGGGGGAGTCGGAGTCATATCTGTTTTGGCCAATATTATACCCAGGGAGGTCGAAGATATGGTCAGGAGATTTGAGAGCGGAGATTTAAGAGTTGCGAGAAAACTACATATAAATTTATATCCATTGATTAAGACGATGTTTTTAGAGACAAATCCCGCCCCTGTTAAAACAGCTATGGGTATGATAGGTATTATATCGGATGAACTCAGGCTTCCTATGGTAAGAGTATCGACTCTAAATAGAGTGAAGATAAGGTCAATAATCAAAAAATACGGATTGATATAATGAATACAAAAGTAATAGTCTCAGGTTGTCTGGGGAGAATGGGCAGAGAGATATCCATGCTTGCTCTTCTGGACTCTAAGATAGAGCTTATTGCAGGGATTGAGCAGCCTACCTCTCTCGGTCTTGGAGCGGATATAGGGTCTATTCTCTTAGGTGAAAATAAAGGTATTCTAATAGCTGAGGATCTAAGAGGATATATAGAGAATGCAGATCTGGTTATAGAGTTTAGCGCTCCTGATGCTACTTTGAGGCATTTGAGAATAGTCTCTGAGTTTGGCAAAGGCATGGTAATCGGAACTACCGGTTTTAATGCAGAACAGCTTAAAGAGCTGGAGAGCTTTTCAAAGAGAGCCGCAGTTCTGATTTCACCCAATATGAGCATAGGTGTTAATGTACTATTTAAGATTATACCGCAGCTGACTGAATTGTTGGGCGAGGATTATAACATAGAGATTGTTGAGGTTCATCATAATAAGAAGAAGGATGCGCCGTCCGGGACTGCAAAGAGAATTGCCGAACTGATAAAAGGTGTTAGAAAAGATCTGGTACTTACTTGCGGCAGGGAAAAGTCCAACACTCAGCGGAAGAAAAATGAGCTGGCTATACACGCTCTTCGCTTGGGCGAAATAGTGGGAGAACATAAGATTATATTTGCGGGTAATAATGAAGTTGTAGAGTTAAGCCATTCTGCTGTCTCACGCGACATATTTGCTATAGGGGCAATTTTGGGGGCTAAGTATATCAAAGATAAAAAAGCGGGGCTCTATACTATGCAGGATGTGATTTCTGCTAAGCTGGGCGGGTAATGAAAAAAGTAAAAATATACCTTATAACATCTGTTGTTCTAATAGGTGTTATTCTATCTCTTTCAGGGTTTTTCTGGAGGTTTGAGAAGTCCGTTCTTTCAAGATATCTGAAAGATGAAGATATTTCTGCCAGTCAGATTGTGGTAGTCACTTTAACTGAGGAGAATTTTAGAGAGAGAGAGCTTTGGCCCTGGGGTAGTAATTGGTTGGATTATCTCATTACTTATATTCTGGATTTTAAGCCCAACAAGTTGGTTTTAAATCCTGATTTTGTCGAAAGTGCCAAAGATATAAAAGGGTTTAATAAATTTTTACAGAATGATAAGGTGATTATCCCATTTGCAGAGAATATCAAAGATTTAAAAACGGAATTCAAGACCCACATGGTATACGGCAAGGAGAATGGGCTCCTCTATTCATTTACCAATTACAAAGATATGCCTAGTGTAGATTTTGCTCTTAAAGGGGATGGTGAGAGAGCAGCGTTGAGTAAAAGAGGAAAGTTTTATTTTCTTCTCCAAGAGAATGTCAGAGTTGTCCCCGCATCTAATATTGCCCTTTTCGGCATGCTGAAAAAAGAGGGTTACCGCGATAACAATATAGCCGATCTTAGTAATAGCATAGTGTTTTTAAGTAAAGACGGGGGTTCTCTGCCAGAGTTATATTCATTTTTATATGCTTTATTGAACCACAGGACCTTCTCTGTTCTACCTGTGGAGTTTACAATATATATTGGGATTTTCATCTTTTCTATTGTCTGTATTATGTTGAAGTCACTTAAGTTTAAGCATCTCTTTATTATTTTTTCATTGATATTTTTTGGCTGGTTTGCATTCCAGAGACTCTATTTCACTATTAGCAGGAATTATATTGAGTTAATACCAGTCTCTATATTTGCGCTGCTAGCTCTTGCAGTTGTTGTTTTTGAAAAAGAGTATAATAGCAGAGTTTGCAAGAAAGAGAGAAAAGATACTCAACTGGCACGACTTCTCAAAGAGAGAGAGGTTTTACCTAATGCGGTCTTAAGTTCTAATGGTGCCTTAGTTAGCGTAAATCGCTATAAGATGGATTTTGTCGGAGGGGATTTTTATCAATTTCTGGAATTTTCTAAAGGTGAATTAGGAGTTGTTATAGGCTGGGTTCCAGGCAGCGGGATAGAGAGGGTGGAGTATATTATGGAGGTAGTACATAGTTGGAGAGATTTTGCTTCTGTCTATAAAGAGCCAAGTAAGGTTATACAGGTTCTGAATAACAGTATGTTCAGATATGCAGAGCAGGCCAAGTATGCAACTTTAGCATACGTTCTATACGATGCAAAGAAGAGCAACTTAAGATATGTCAACGCTGGGCACGACCCTTTGATATTTGTCAATGGAGACGGGGTTGTAAATATCCTTGCTGCAGAAGAACCTACCCCTCTGGGTATAGCCAGAGATGTTCCTTTTAAAGAGGAGGAGGTCTCTGTAAAAGGTAATGCTATGCTTATTGGATATAGCGGCGGTATTGCAAAGATACTCTCCAGAAGCGGCGGTATAACCGATAAGTTTTTAGGGCATCTTAAGGATTGCTTGAAAGATAAGAGAGAGAGAGTTACAGATGATATATTCAAAGAGTTTCTCAATTACTGTTCTAAGAAACCGGAGGAAGAATGGTCTTTACTCACTTTAAAAATAACGGCATAAGTAATTCTAAAAAAAATAACGCTATTGGAGAAGATGGATCAAAAAATATTTCCGGAATAACAGAGCTTCTCTTTGAAGGGCTTAGCAGTTTAGAGAGAGGAATGTTTGGCTTAGATAGAGATATCTCTACTCCCGCCGGTAAGATAGATATTATGGCGGTGGATATGATTGGAAGATTTGCCATTGTTGAAGTCGGAGAGGGAGAGGTTAATGATTTGATATTCAAATCTATCGACCACTTTGATTGGGCGCTTACGAATATAAAGAGTCTTCAGGAGAGATATAAATCTTACAATATAGACCCTACTCTCGCTCCCAGAATTATCATACTTGCGCCTTCTTATTCAGAGAAATTTGTCAAGAGAGCTCATTATCTTAATCCTACTTTTATTGATATCTATGAGTATCAGATTAATGAGAGTCTGGGTATAAAGAAGATCTATTTCAGGCCTTTCTCTTTTATAAATCACAAAAAATGGATTGTCTATTTAAGAACAAAATCGGTAGACGATCATCTTAAGTATGTAGAGAATGAATATTTAAAGAGTATACTAAAGAATTTTTTCATTGAACTGCAGTCTATAAGAAGCGATGCTACTTTAGATACCTCTTTAGGCTATATAAGGCTTAGAGATAAGAATGATAATACCCTTTTAGGGATATATATATTGAAGAATTCTTTTTGGATTAATTGGAGCAGGTATAGATGGGATGGTTATTTTATCTCCAGTAGAGAAAAATTTCAGACGGTAAAGCGTGACGTTTTAGAAGCTATAAGAAGGAAGGCTTAAGGTATGGTTAAATATGAGGTTGCCCGGCGGCTTAAAGAATTACCCCCTTATCTTTTTGTTGAAATAGATAGGATTAAAAAGAGATTAAAGAGCGAAGGCAGAGATCTTATAGACCTGGGTATTGGAGATCCTGATCTTCCTACACCTCCCCGGATAAGAGAAGTTTTAAAAGAGAGGCTCAAAGATCAGGTTAATCATCAGTATCCTTTGGATTTAGGATTGAGTATCTTTAGAGCAGAGATATCCAAGTGGTTCTCAAAGAGATTTGATGTTCAGATAGATTCTGAAAATGAGATTCTGCCTTTGATAGGTTCTAAAGAAGGGATTGCCCATTTTCCGCTCTCTGTTATTAATCCCGGTGATTCAGTATTGATACCGGAACCGCTCTATCCTCCTTACCGTAGCGGAGCGATATTTGCAGGTGCCCGGATATACTATCTCCCGCTTAAAGAAGAGAATAATTTTATACCGGATTTTGAAGGTTTGAACAGGGATGTTTTAAAAAAAGTCAAACTGCTCTATCTGAATTATCCCAATAATCCCACTGCGGCAATTATCAAAAAAGAGGATCTTAAAAGAATTGTTGATCTGGCCCGGGAATTTGAGTTTATAGTGCTCTATGATGCTGCTTACTCTGAATTGACCTACGGTTCTTCCGGAGCTTGCAGCATCCTGGAAGTTAAAGGTGCATCTGAGGTTGCTATAGAGTTTCACTCTTTCTCTAAGACCTACAACATGACCGGGTGGCGTATTGGCTGGGCTTGCGGAAATGAGAATCTTATTGAGTATTTAAGAAAGGTGAAATCGAATATAGATTCCGGAGTATTTAACCCCATACAGTATGCGGCTATAGAGGCACTCAGGATATATGATACTCATATTACAGAGCTTAGAGAGATATATAGAGAGAGGAGAGATATCTTTATCCAGACTCTATCCAAATCCGGCTGGGATATCAAAGCTCCGGAAGCTACTTTTTATGTTTGGGCGAAGATTCCCTCTGAGACGAATTCTGCGGATTTTGCCAAGTTGCTGCTTGAGGAATGTTTTATTATCGCTACTCCCGGTTCCGGGTTCGGTCCCTCAGGAGAAGGCTATTTAAGGTTCTCGTTAGTTAATGATAAGAGCCGTATTGAAGAGGCTGCTGAGAGGATTGCCAAAGTATTGTGAGTAGAGCTTTTATCTCTTTGGGCTCAAACCTGGGTGACAGAAAGAAGATTCTGGAGTTATCTTTGGTTGAGCTGGGTAAGCTCTTTGAGCTAAAGGTTGTATCTTCGTTGTTTGAATCAGAACCATGGGGATATAAAGAGCAGAATGATTTTCTAAATGCTGTTGTTGAAATAGAAGTAGCTGTCTCACCTCACGAGCTCCTGAGGCTGCTTAAAAACATAGAGAGAGATTTTGGCAGGGAGAGCGGCGGGTTAAGAATGGGCCCAAGAGCTCTGGACCTGGATATCCTGCTTTACGGTTCAAATGTTATTGATGGCCATGATCTAAAGATACCTCATCCGGGATTAAAGAAGAGATTTTTTCAACTTCTTCCTCTCCTTGAGTTAGCTCCAAGCGTTAAAGATCCTCTAAACGGTAAGAATTTTAAAGCAGAACTTGAAAACATTGGAAAAGATACTAGTATAAAGAAGATAGCTGTTTTTAATAAAGATAATCTCTGTTGGGATGAAGATATTCAAAACTCCAAAATCATTACAGAGTAATAATTTAGGATTAAAGCGGGAAGGTAAGAGTTTAGGTTTTATTCCCTCTATGGGCTATCTCCATCAAGGCCACATCAGCTTAATAAGAGCAGCAAGAAAAGAGAATGATACGGTTGTCTTAAGCATCTTTGTAAATCCTATTCAATTCTCTTCCGGAGAAGATTGTAAAAGATATCCAAGGGATTTTAAGAGAGATTGCAGTATTGCCAGGAATGAGGGTGTGGATATTCTTTTCTATCCTTCCAGTGATGAGCTTTATCCTCGAGGGTATTTAAGTTATGTTAAAGTTGACGGGTTATCGTCTCTTCTCTGCGGAAAGAGCAGGCCCAATCATTTTAAAGGTGTTACTACGGTATGTGCGAAACTCTTCAATATAGTGCAGCCTGACCTGGTCTATTTTGGTCAGAAAGATGTTCAGCAGGCTATCATTATCAGGCGCATGATAAAAGATTTGAATATGCCTTTTAAGATAAGAGTCTTACCGCTGTTAAGGGAGGAGAGCGGGCTGGCTATGAGTTCTAGGAATAAATATTTGAGTAAGACTGCAAGAGATAATGCAGCCAGTATATATAAAGCCTTAAAAGAGGCAAAGACCCTTTTTGAGAATGGACAGAGAGATGCAGTCAAAATAAAAACTATATTTAAGAAGAAGATTAAAGAGATATCGAATGTCAGAATAGATTATGTAGATATTGTAGATAATGAGTCGTTAAAATCTCTGAGTGAAGTCAAAAAAAAATCTATTCTAGTTATTGCGATATGGATTGACAAAATTAGATTAATAGATAATATAGTTTTCTAATTATGAAAGTCGGTATTATAGGTCTGGGTACAATAGGAAGTTCTGTTATAGAGCGTGTTCTCTCTAAATATAGCTCTTCTTTAGAGGAAGTCTATATTTATGATGTAGAGAAGAGCAGCATCCGATCAGTTCTAAATAGTTATAGTTGGGCTAAAAGTCTGGATAGCCTTAAAGAGGTGGTAGCGGAGTCCGATTTTTTAATAGAGACAGCTTCAGCTTCCTGTGTTAAAGATCTTATGCCTCTGGTTGTTAAATATAGAAGGGATATTCTGGTTATGAGTACGGGTGGACTTCTTAAAGTTAAAGATTTACTATCTCAGGCAGAAGATATGGGCGTTGAGGTTATAATACCTCAAGGGGCCATTGCGGGTTTAGATGCAATTGAGGCGATTAGAGATTGGGGAATAGATAGTATAAGACTCTCCAGCTATAAGCCTCTTAGGGCTCTTAATAATGCGCCCTATGTTGTTAATAATAATATAAAGTTGGAAAATTTATATAGAGGTCTTGTTTTTAAAGGTGGTGTTAGTGAGGCAACAGAAGGATTTCCGAAAAGCATAAATGTCTCTGCTGCACTTCTTCTCCTGTCCGGTTTAGATGATATAGAGGTCAATATATATCTCTCTGGAGATAATAGCACTATAACCCATATAATCGAAGTTGAATCTAAGATATCCAGACTAAAGATTGAATGCAGGAATTACCCCTCCAGCAGTAATCCCAAGACTTCGGCTCTAGCAATTTGCTCAGCCGTTATAGAAGCAAAGAGATATATAGATAGGCATTTAAAATGATCTATGTTCAATAGATGATTAAATCCACTTCGTTTCGCAGCGGGGTTTTTATCGTACTCTTCTTAGCTCTTCTTTTAGCTTTTGCCAACTATCTATACCTTTTAAAGTCCGACGATATTTTTACAGGTGATCAAGTAGCTCATATTACAAATAGTGTCAGGTGTTACAGGTCTGGGTTTGATATTTTTAATAAGAGACAGGGCTTTGCTCTCTATCTTATATCTTCTCTTCTTTATCATCTCTTTCCTTTAAACTATTATACAGCAATTCTCTCCAATATTTTTTTCTCTCTTCTGTTATTCGGATCTGTGTATGCAATGGTTCTAAAGATTAAACAAAAAAAATCCGCTGCTATGTTTGCAGCATTTTTAATTGCAGTCTATCCGATAAGCTTTGGGCTTTCACGTTTTTATCTTCTGGAATATTCGTTAATGTCCTGGGTTGCATTGTTCTACATGCTTCTTCTCTATTGTAATAATTTTAAGAATAGGTTCTATACTGTATTAGCGGCGCTTGTCCTCGGCTTAGGCCCGATTACAAAAGAGTCTTTCTTTATATATGTAATCCCGGTTATCATCTATAAATTCTGTCTTGTTATTAAAGATAGAAGCGTAAACATAGAGAGGATTAGACTTAACCTGCTCTTTTTTCTTTCGTTTTCTTTTCTGGCCAGTTTCTGGTTTTTCTCCAGCCCCAAGGGTATTATCAACGAAGGTCTATGTAGATTATTGAGAGAGGGAGGCAATAATCCTGATATTAGTTGGTTCTCTTTAAGAAACATTACTTTCTATCTATATCCATTGGTTGATTTCAATCTCTCTCCTTTTTATGCTTTTTTGTTCGTTTCGGCTCTAGTGGTATTTTTCAAGAACAGATTTAAATTTAAACGGGAATTGGTCATCTGGTTTATTATGCCTTTTATTATATTCTCTCTCTTTCCCTGGAAGCTGGCCAGATATATTGCGGCGGTTACTCCTGCAGCAGCGGTAATTACATCTTTAGGAATAAGCACTTTTGGGAAATACCTGCGCCGGTCTCTATATCTATTCTCTGTTATCTTTGGTTTGGTGCAGTTTCTTACCTTAAGTTACGGTCTCTATCCTTTTAAAGCAAATTGTTTTATAAGAACAGAGTTTTTAAGTAAACTCTTTTCACTGACTCCGAATAGATATTGCGAAGATTTTGAAATAGCTACTCCTAATAAATCCTATAGCGGGTCTTTAGAGATTCTTGATGCTTTCGATGAGTTCAGGATAAATATGGCAGGAGGGGCGGAACCTGAGGAGATTAAGGTCTGCAGGGTGCTCAATGTAAAGTCTAAATCCGGTTATTCAGTAGAGCATTCGATATCTTCTATGCTGCCTTACTTCAATGAAGTTAAAGGCCACTATTCAATAGATTATTGTTATCTGGATGAGAGTAGAGTTTTGAACTATTTTGAAGGCAGCAGGGTAGAAGATTTAGATAAATTCGATATCTTTTTATTTTATCAGCCCGAATTATCTCTCTATATTGAAGGTAATCTAAGACTCTACAAAGAGTTGAGTTATAAAACCGGAAATATAGATAGAAGTATCAGCATCTTCTATGATGCTGATAAATATTAGTGCTTGCAAAGAGGTCTCTTTGTTGTTAAAATTCTTTCTCAAATCGGCTATAAAATAATAATCTTTAAGGAGGTATGCGATGGCGGTTAAAGTAGCTATTAATGGGTTTGGAAGAATAGGAAGACTTGTCTTCAGGGCCGGACTTAAATCCAGTGAGTTTAGTGTTGTAGCAGTTAACGATCTGCCGGTACCCGTTGAAACACTTGCTCATCTTTTAAAATATGATTCAACCTTCGGCGAGCTGGATTGCAGTGTATCTGCAGGAGATGGAGCTTTAGTAGTTGACGGTAAAGAGGTTAAGATATTGAGCTTTAAAGATCCGGAGGAGCTGCCCTGGGCAGATATGGGGGTAGATATAGTTATTGAATCAACAGGTATCTTTAGAGATAGAGAGGGAGCTTCAAAGCATATTAAGGCAGGGGCTAAAAAGGTGATAATATCAGCGCCGGCAAAGGGTGAGGATATAACAATTGTTTTAGGTGTTAATGAAAGCAAGTATAACTCTATAGAGCATAACATAATATCTAATGCATCCTGTACTACTAACTGCGTTGCTCCTATTGCCAAGGTATTGCATGAGGCTTTTGGTATTAAACATGGTCTAATGACAACAATTCACTCCTATACCAATGATCAGAAGATACTCGATTTTCCGCATAAAGATTTGCGCCGTGCCCGTGCAGCAGCAGTATCTATGATTCCCACTACAACTGGAGCTGCTAAGGCAACGGCTCTTGTAATTCCGGAGTTAAAAGGGAAGCTTGACGGTATGGCCATAAGAGTTCCTACTCCCAATGTATCGGTTGTTGATCTTGTGGTTGAGGTTGAGAAAGAGGTTGATAAAGATTCTGTCAATGAGACCTTGAAGAAGGCCTCCGAAGGCAGCCTTAAAGGTATTTTAAGGTATATGGATATCCCTCTTGTATCTAAAGATTTTAACGGCGATAACCATTCATCTATACTGGATGTTGAGATGACAATGGTAATAGATAAAACCCTTGTTAAGATCTTAAGCTGGTATGACAATGAATGGGGCTACTCTTCAAGGGTTGTCGATCTCATTGAATATCTAATTTCGCAGGGCCTGTAATTTAAAGTAGATAATTTGAAAAATAGATAAATAGAAGGTATCGGGTCTTAAAACCCCATACCTTGCGCTGTTTTATGCATATTCTGATAACGAATCCTTTTGGAATCGGTGATGTTCTATTCAGCCTTCCTATGGTCTATGCTCTTAAAAGAGAGTATCCTAACAGCAGAATAGATTATATTTGCAACAGAAGAGTAGCTGATATTCTAAGAGCGCAAGAAGATATAGAGAGAGTATATGTATATGAAAAAGATGAATGGCGTGATAGGTTTTCACAGTCAAAGTTAAAAGCAGTTAGAGATTTCAGAGGTTTTCTTAAAGTGATAAAGAGAGAGAGATATGATATCGCTTTTGATCTCTCTCTATCTCGAGAGTTTGGTTTTATGCTCTGGTTTTTAGGAATAAGGTTAAGAGTGGGCTATAATTATAAGAATAGGGGCATATTTCTAAACAGAAGTCTTCCACTTAAAGGTTTTTCGGGTAAACATTTGGTTCAATACCATCTCCGGCTTCTCTCTCTCTTAGGCTTAGATTCTAAATATCCGGAGAAAAAACTCTCTATTCCAACTGGCTATATAGAGCGGGCTAAGAGTAGGATTAACAGTATTAAGAAAAGAGACAATCTTTTGATAGCGGTGATTCCAGGTGGAGGGACCAGCTGGGGTAAAGATGCTTACAAGAAGCGTTGGGCCGATGAAAAATATAGCCGGCTTAGTTGTCTGATAGCAGGAGAGTTTAAAGCGGTTCTCTTAGTTATGGGTGATAAAGATGATAGTCTGAAATTTACTATTCCCAAAAATTGCAAAAATATTTATAACTATATGGGTCAGACCGAGATAGTTGAGTTCGCAGCTCTTATCTCTCAATCCGATCTGGTCATAACAAATGATGGCGGCCCGCTGCATATTGCGGCGGCTTTAGGAATACCAACCATATCTATCTTTGGCCCGGTGCCGGAGGAGATTTACGGCCCCTATCCTCTAAGCGTAAAACATAGGGTGATAACGGCTGATTTAAGCTGCAGGCCCTGCTATTATAAATTTAAAGTTCCTGAGTGCAATGATTATAAGTGCTTAAGCAATATAAGCGTAGATTACCTCTTTGATGAATTCAAAAAACATGTTAAATTATTAGGATTACAATATGAAGATAAAATTTCTTGATTTTGAAAGAGAGTACGACTTCTTAGGAAAAGAGGTAGAAGATATTATCTCCTCTGTCGTAAGAAAAGGCGGCTTTATTTTGGGTAGTGAACTTAAGGTGTTTGAAGAGGAGTTTGCTTCATACTGCGGGGTTAAATATGCTGTAGGTGTGAACTCCGGTACTGATGCGCTATATCTGGCTTTACTATCTCTGGGCATCAAAGAGGGTGATGAGGTGATTGTCCCTGCTTTTACTTATATAGCTACAGCCATGGCGGTCTCTTATACCGGAGCAGAGCCTATATTTTGCGATATCGATGAGGCTGACTTTAATATAGATATTGAGGATATAAAGAGAAAGCTTACTCCACGCACAAAAGCTATTATACCGGTCCATCTCTACGGTCAACCTGCTAATATGGCGGCAATATTAGATTTTGCCTCTAGAAACAATATTAAGGTGGTTGAAGATGCTGCTCAGGCTCATGGCGGAGCAATATCCGTCGGCAAAGATTTAAAGAAGGTTGGGTCTTTTTCGGATTTAGGCTGCTTCAGTTTTTATCCCACCAAAAATCTTGGCTGTTGCGGAGATGGCGGCATAGTAGTTACAGAGAGTAAGGCTCTGTATGAGAAGCTCTTAAAATTACGTGATTATGGGAGAGAGTCTAAGTATATTCATGCTATGCTTGGTTATAACTCTAGGCTAGATACTCTCCAAGCGGCTGTATTGAGCATTAAACTGAAATATTTGGATCAGTGGAATGATAGAAGAAGAGAGCTTAGTTATTATTACAATGAAGCTCTTAAGGATATCCCCGGGATAGTTATCCCTTCTGAAGGGGGCGGCCTAAAGCATGTCTACCATGTATATGTTGTTAGAGTCAAAGAGCGGGAGAGACTTATAGAACATCTCTCTTTAGGCGGTATTCCGTCTATCATACATTATCCGATACCCTGCCATCTACAGAAAGTCTACAGAGGGTCTATTAATTCCGAAGGTCTTGCTCCGGTATCAGAGAGGTTGTCTGATGAAGTGCTTTCACTTCCTCTTAATCCTTTTTTGGAAGAGAGAGAGATAGATTATATAGTTTCTGAGATAAAGAGTTTCTACTGAACAAGGCCTAAAAGCATCTTTGCCACTTGAAAGTATATCAATATTGATGTTATGTCCAGTATGGTAGTTAGAAACGGTCCTGCGGATATTGCGGGGTCTACTCCTGTTTTATGTAGAATTAAAGGCAGGATACTCCCCATGAAAGTTGCGATTGTTATAACAAGAGCCAGAGAGTAGCCTACTGTAAGTCCGAGGAAGGGGTTGCCCTGCATGAGGTAGGCTCTTAAGAATCCCAGAGCTCCCAGTATTGTTCCCAGCGTGAGCCCCATAAATATCTCCCGTTTCATGATTTTAAAGGTATCTTTAAAGCTCATCTCTCCGGTTGCCAGTCCTCTTATAATAAGCGTGGCTGATTGAGACCCGGCGTTACCGGCAGAGCCTGAGAGCATAGGTATAAAGAATGCCAGGGCTATGACTGACTCTAAGGCAAATGAGTAGTGTTTCATAAGCTGAGTAGATACGGTATATGTTATCAGCAATAAGAGCAGCCATCCTATTCTCTTTTTTGCAACGATATGGAATGGGGTTTTAAGGTAGGCTTCAGATATTGTTTCGATTGCTGCCATCTTATGAAAATCTTCTGTATCCTCTTGTTCAATAACGTCTACTATGTCATCGACTGTTATAATGCCGTGAATGTTGTCCAGGCTATCGACGACTGGTAATGCCAGCAGATCGTATTTTTTAAATAGTAATGCTGCTTCTTCCTGGTCATCGTTAAGCTGGATTTTTATAAAATTGGTATTCATTATTTCGCTTACCGTTTTCTCTGCTGGTGCCAGGAGAAGGTCTTTCAGGGAGAAGACCCCTAAAAGTCTATCTTTTTTATCAGTTACATATATGTAATATATGGTCTCTCTCTTCAATGCTGTGTTTCTTAGGATTTCGGTTGCCTCTCCAATGTTTATTTCGGGGTTAACCTTGGCAAACTCTGTTGTCATCAATGCTCCAGCGGTATTCTCCTTGTATTGGATTAGCTCTTCGACATCTCTTCTCTCTTTCTCCGACATGATTGAGAATAGTTGTTTTTTGAGCTCAGGTGTGATTCTAAGGAAGAGGTCTGCTCTTTCATCAGATGGCATCTCATCAAGAACATTCTTAAGTCTGCCTGTAGTTAAATCCTGCAGAATGAGAATCTGACTATTGTTATCCAGATAGCTAAATATCTCAGAGAGTCTATCTGAAGGTATTAATTTAACTATCTCTACTCTCTCTTCATGCTCTAATGATTGTAGTAACTCTGCGATGTCCGGGGAGAATAGCTCTGTTATTATACTTTTTATGGCAGGGTAGTCTTTACCATTCAGAAGCTCTTGTATCCCAGAGGTTATCAGGTGTTCTCTTTTCATTTTTTAGATAGAACTTTAATAAGCTTTGAAAAATATGGTATGAAAATTGGATAATTTAATCAAGCAAAATCTGTTATAGTGGAGTATGTTAGTTAACAGTAGTCTATTTAGTGCAATATGTTAATAAAATTGGTGTAATTATGAGTATAGAATCAATTGAGACAAAGATTATTGAGGGTCTCAATGC
Organism: Candidatus Kaelpia imicola; assembly: GCA_030765505.1. Classification (NCBI taxonomy): domain Bacteria; kingdom Pseudomonadati; phylum Candidatus Omnitrophota; genus Candidatus Kaelpia; species Candidatus Kaelpia imicola. Next base: position 137,141 of record JAVCCL010000043.1, read on the forward strand.
TCAGCAGAAGAAGGCTGTTCAGCATGGAGATGGTCCGCTTCTAATCATAGCAGGTGCCGGAACAGGCAAGACTCTGGTATTGACAAGAAGGATAGTAGATCTTATCTCTTCTAAAAAAGCATATCCTAAAGATATTCTGGCATTGACTTTTACAGAGAAGGCTGCCGAGGAGATGGAAGAGAGAGTAGATATTTTAATGCCCTACGGTTATACCGATATGATGATATCTACATTCCATGCTTTTGGAGATAGGGTCTTAAAAGAGAATGCTCTTGAGCTTGGGTTATCTCCTGATTTATATGTTCTATCCCGCGCTGAGCAGATTATATTTTTCAGAGAGCATCTTTTTGAATTTCCTCTGAATTATTTTAGACCTCTGGGCGATCCCACCAAGTATGTTGAATCTATTTTGGCTCTGATATCACGTGCTAAAGACGAAGATCTATCTTCCGAAGAATATCTTAACTACGTTGACGGTTTAAAGAGAGAGTTAAAGAATAATCCCGATGATAAGGTCTTAAGTGAAAGGATCAAAAAAGATGAAGAGGTAGCGTTATCCTACCAGAAATATCAGAAGATTTTGCACAGAGAGTCTAAGATTGATTTCGGTGATCAGGTCTATCTATCTTTAAAGCTTTTTAGGGAGCACCCGGCTATTCTTAAAGAGTATCAGGACAGATTTAAATATATTCTTGTAGATGAGTTTCAGGATACAAACCATTCTCAGTTTGAACTGCTTAAGCTTCTGGTGGGCGATAGAGGTAATATTACTGTTTGCGGTGACGATGACCAGTCAATATACAAGTTTAGAGGGGCGGCCTTAAGCAATATTATGGAGTTTATGGATATATATCCTGATGCAGAGAAAATAATATTAAAAGAGAGTTACCGTTCTAATCAAAAGATACTTGATTTTGCCTATCGTTCCATATCTTATAATAATCCCGATAGACTTGAGGTTAAGGAGAATTTGGATAAGAGATTAAAAGCTAACTTTAAAGAAGGCAGCGGGGTTAAATATTACAATTTCGATACTCTATCTGATGAATCCGATTGGGTCTCTTTCAGGATAGAGAGAATGGTAAAAGAGGAAGGGTACTCCTATAAAGATTTTGCAATTTTAGTACGTTCCAATAAAGATGCAGACCCGTTTATAAGATCATTGAATATAAGGTCTATTCCGCTGAGGTTTTCCGGTAGCGAGGGTCTCTATTTTCAGGAAGAGGTAAGATTTTTCATCTCTTGGCTCAAATTTTTAACCAACCCCGACGATAGCCTTAGTCTATATTATATCCTATCTTCTAAGCTTTATGGCTTTAAGATAGAGGTTCTATCTTTAATGATGAGTAGAGCAAAACTTCTTAATCGTTCTCTCTATTATTTAATTGCTCATTTTAAAAAAGATGATATAGCAGATGTTTTTATAGACGATGAGAGTTCCGGGAAGATAGACTCTTTCTTAGAGAGTCTGGATGATCTCTTTCGTCTCTCTTTGAATATGAATACAGGCCAGCTTCTGTTTGGAATTTTAAACCAGAGCGGCTACCTTAAGACCTTAACTTCAAAAGGGCTAGAGGCAGAGTCTGAGATAAAAAATATTGCCAGGTTTTTTGAGATAGTCAGAAGTACCTCCCGCATTTTAACCAACGACGATATCTACAATTTCACGCCCTATCTTAATTCTCTAATGGAGGCTGGAGATGATCCTTCACTGTCCGAACCTGACTACGATATTGACTCTGTAAACGTTTTAACAATACATAAGGCTAAAGGATTGGAGTTTAAGATAGTCTTTTTGGTCAGTCTTGTCTCGGATAAATTTCCGGTAAGGAGGAGGAGAGAGGCGATAGCTTTGGCTGATGATCTACTCAGAATGAAGGAGCATTGGCTTCCTGAGGGCGATCCTCATATCCAGGAGGAGCGGAGACTTTTTTATGTGGGAACGACAAGGGCCAGAGAGATGCTTTTTCTGAGCTCGGCCCGTGATTATGGCGCAAAGAGAGCCAAGAAAGCATCTCTATTTGTAATGGAGGCACTGGACTTACCTAAGCAGCCGGGGGTAGCTCTTAAATCTTCAGCCTGGGAAGTTATTCAGCGCTCCAGGGCCCGGGAGTTTGAAAGAACGGAAGAGCCTAAACCGCTTAGGAGCGATGAGCTATTGAACTTAAGTCACCTGCAGGTCGATGACTATTTTACCTGTCCGCTTAAGTATAAGTATATTCATATTCTCAGAATTCCCGTCATTCAGCACCATAGTGTTATCTATGGCAAAGCGATACACGATGCTATTCAGATATACCTCAGAGAGAAGATAAAAGAGAGAAGCATAGCTTTGAATTTAATACTGGATGTTTTTAAGAGCTCCTGGATATCTGAAGGTTTCTTGACCAGAGAACATGAAGAGATGAGGTTCTATGAGGGCGAGGAGCTGTTAAAGAAATTTTATGAGAATGAAGAGTCATCCAAGATAAGACCTACTTATGTCGAAAAAGAGTTTGTCTTCTTAATTGATTACAATCGGATCTCAGGGCGCTGGGATAGGGTGGATATAGTCGATAATAGGGTAAGTATAATAGATTATAAGACTTCAAATGTAGATGATTACAGCAGAGCTCAAAGGAAAGCAAAAGAGAGTTTACAGCTTGGAATATACGCATTGGCTTACAAGAGAATATTTGGCTCTATTCCTGACTCTCTGCAGCTCCACTTTATAGATTCCGGAATTGTAGGTAGTGTTAGTTTTAAGGAGCAGGATTTAAAGAACGTGGAGGAGAGGATATCTTTTGCCTCCAAAGGGATCAGGGAGAGAGATTTCAATCCCAAGCCAAGTTATTTTGCCTGTGCTTATTGCGTCTTTAAAAATATATGCCCTTTTACACTTAAAGGAGTTTGATTATGCTATATCTTTTAGATGGTTATAATGTTTTAAGAAGAATGCAGGATCTCTACCCTGGTATTGCAGGAGAGAATAAAGAGTCTCTGATTAGTTTCCTCTCTCATTATAAACCTCAGGGCAGGAATAACGCCATTGTTTTTTTTGATGGTTATGGAGATATGTCCAATAGTTATGGTAAAATTAAAGTTCTCTTCAGCAGAGATATTTCAGCTGATGAACATATTCTTGAATTTTTAAAGAAAAGTCAGAAGCAGAAATGTTATTATCTTGTAACTGATGATAGAGAGCTGGGTTTTAAAGCCGGGAATTTTGATGCCAGAGTTATAGCGGTAACTGATTTTGTGGGCGCCGTATTTAAGAGAAAGAGAAGAGAAGAAAAAGAGAGCAGCGATAAGATTAGTCCGTTTTCACCTCAGGCTTATGAGATAAATAAAGAATTGGAGGATCTATGGTTGAAAAGAAGAAGAAATACTGGGTGAGAGAGTGGACAGAATCTATTGTTATAGCTTTGGTCGTCGCTCTTTTTATACGGACTTTTATAGTCGAGGCGTTTAAAATTCCTTCCGGTTCAATGAAACCTACACTGGAAGTAGGAGATAGGATATTCGTCAACAAGATGGTATATAGGTTTAACGATATTGAAGCAGGGGATATTGTGGTATTCAGGTATCCTAAAGAACCCAAAAGGTATTTTGTCAAAAGGCTTGTTGCTAAAGGTAATGATAAGGTCCAGATAAAAGACGGCAGTATCATAGTAAATGGCGAGGTTCTCAAAGAGCCCGATATTTTTAAAAACAATTATTACTATAATGCTGAGGAGTATGGACCTCAGGGGCGGATTATTACTATACCTGAGAATCAATATTACGTTTTGGGTGATAATTCAGCCTTCTCTAAAGATTCTCGTTACTGGGGGTTTGTGCCCAGAAAAAATATTGTCGGTAAAGTATTTCTGCGTTTCTGGCCTCTCTGGCGGGTTGGACTTGTTAGGTGATTGACTTTTCAGTAAAGATGGATATAATTGTTTCTATTAAGGAGGTGTAATGATGTTAAGAATTTTCTTTGCATTAGTTTTATCGGTAGCCTTAATCTCAGGTTGTACTACAACCCAAAAAGGTGCGGCTACTGGTTCTGCATTGGGAGCTGGTATAGGTGCTATTATAGGACATCAATCTGGTGATACAGCTGAGGGTGCTGTTGTCGGTGCTGCAGCCGGCGGTCTTGCAGGAGCTTTAGTGGGTGAACAGATGGATACTCTCTATTGTCCTGTATGCGGCAGAAGATTTACCAGCGGTAATCAGTATTGCCCTTACGATGGCAGTGAGTTAAAACCTCTTCAAAAATAGCAGCTCTCTTATTGTGAATATTGCTAATTTCATTAGCGCATTAAGGTTAGTTGTACTCCCTTTTTTTATAATAGCAGGCTGTTCTTATTCTGCTGGCGAGGAAGTATTAAGATATGTAATTTTAGGGCTGTTGCTATTCTCTTTTATTACAGATGCTTTAGACGGTTTTATTGCCAGAGCAAAGGGAATAACAACTAAGATCGGTGCTTTTCTTGATCCCCTATGCGATAAACTTCTAATAAATGCGTCGTTTCTTATACTTGTATTTAAGCCGGAGTTTAAAGGGGCTCTGGGTCTTCCCGTCTGGGTCGTTATAGTAGTATTCTCAAGAGATTTTTTTATAGCACTGGGAAGCTTTATACTCCACATGGAGGGTAAGCTTCATATCGTACCATCTTACCTGGGTAAGATTGCTGTGTTTTTGCAGATGACATCAATAATATCAGGTTTTTTGCTCCTCCCGTATACACCGTATATCTGGCACCTTACAGGTATAATCACAGCTTTAGCTGGAATAGGCTATTTTATTAGAGAGATTCGCGCTTAAAAATGTCATCCTATCCTGTAGTTGCAATTATTGGCAGACCCAATGTAGGCAAGTCTACTCTCTTCAATCGTCTCTTAGGTACAAGGCGTGCAATTATAGAGAAGAGCAAAGGGGTTACAAGAGACAGGGCATATGGCGACATAGAGTGGGATGGTGCCTACTTCACTCTTATAGATACCGGAGGTATTGTAACTTCAGAGGATCTTAAAAAGGATATCTCTGTTAAGGTTAGAGAGCAGAGCTTAAAAGCTATTCGAGAGTCTGATATTGTAGTTTTTGTTGTTGATGCAGCAGAGGGACTCCATCCATTGGATGGGGAGATAGCAGATATCTTGCGTATAGAAGAGAGAGAGGTTGTAGTGGTGGTAAATAAAGTGGATAATCAGAAGATGGAGCCGGCTCTCTCTGAGTTTTACGGTCTTGGCATAGATAATATAGTTGCTATCTCAGCCATGCATGGAAGAGCGGTAGATTTACTGTTAGACATTCTAAAAGAACGCCTTCCTCTGGTACCTCAAAGAGAAGAGCTGAGCGGAGCTATCAAGCTTGCTATCATAGGCAGACCCAATGTAGGCAAGTCCTCTTTCTTAAATGCGGTTTTGGATGATGAGCGTGTTCTGGTTGACGATAAGCCTGGAACTACAAGAGATGCGATAGATACGTTTTTAAAATTTAAAGATTCTGAATTTATTCTTATTGATACTGCCGGAATAAGACATAGAGGCAAGATAAAAGCAGGTATTGATTATTTTAGTTCTGTTAGGACTAGAAAAGCAATAAGTGAGGCTGATATCGTTCTCTTTATGATAGACGGTTATGACGGGATAAGGAAGGACGATCTCCATTATATTTATAACATCTGGGAAGCTAAGAAGGGAATGGTCTTAGGTATAAATAAAAGAGATCTGATTGAAAAATCCTTGGGCGAATATGAAAAGTTAATAAAAGAGAGGTTGCCTATTGTAGAGTATATGCCTATTGTCTATTTCTCAGCTAAAGAGAGAGAGGGATTAGAAGAGGTGCTTCTAATTGCTAAGGCGGTCTATGAGAATATGGGCTTGAGGATAAAAACATCGCAGCTAAACAGTTTTATTGAAGAGATAAAAGATTCTCATCCCGGTATGGCCAGAGGTAAGAAGATTTTCAAGGTCTATTACGGTGCTCAGGTTGATACCTACCCTCCCAAGATGGTCTTTACCGTCAATCATCCCGAATTAATAAAGAAGAACTATCTAAATTTTCTTGAGCGAAGATTACGCCGTAAATTTGGATTCTTTGGCTCGCCTATTAATATGGTATTTAACGGGAAAAAGGAGAGATAGTTGTGGAAAAGATAGTCTTTATCTTCTTTGCTTACATAGTAGGGGGGATTCCGTTTGCTTATATTACATCCAAGGTTTTTTCCAGAGTTGATATCAGAAAGAGAGGCAGTGGTAATGTTGGTGCGACAAACGTGCTTAGAGTTGTCGGTCCAAGCGCCGGAATATTAGTTCTTTTGCTGGATATTCTTAAAGGTTTTTTGATTATAAAACTGGCACCTCAAAGCGTTGTCTACCTATCAGGCTTGGCTGTTATTGTTGGCCACTGCTGGACCCCTTTTCTTCGCTTTAAAGGCGGTAAAGGTGTTGCAACTACTATGGGAGTTCTTTTAGGCATAAATCCTATGTTCTGTCTATATACTGTCTTAAGCTGGCTTGTTATATTTAGTATTTTTAAGATTGTTTCGCTCTCTTCGATCTCAGCAGCTTTGATTTTACCTATTATTCTTCTTGTCAGAGCTGAGCAGCCGCTTTTATTGGTCTTTGTAGCTATATATTCAGCCCTCATAATATTTCGCCATCAGGATAATCTTATTAGATTGATAAGAAGGGAAGAGAAGAAGATAAAGTTCAAAAGCAAAGGTTAAAGTTCGGTTGCAGAGTTTAGGACGATTAGATATAACTAGGTTTTATGTCTAAAGTGGTATGACTCTCTTTTCTTGTAAATTTTTCCAGAACATCAACAGGTAAAAGAACTTAGATACGAAGCATACAGCAGATTAGATAAAGCCGGAGAGTAGTTCCTTCCTTAGCTGCAAAACATTAATGGTAGCAAGATAGGTTATTTATTGTGTACTTTATAAAAATATTTACAAAACTTGATTTTACTATGTTTAGATGGTATAAATACAGTAAGGAGATAGAATTGTGAAAGAACTTTGCTATAAAAGGGAACTTTCAGAAGATCGGAGAAAGAAATATATCTCATTTCAGAGCTGCCTGGAAAATTGCGGTAAGAGAGTTGAAATATATAAGAATTACAGCTACGATATAAAAGAAGAGAGAGTTATCAGGTCTCAGTCGGAGTTCAACGATATTGTTAAGAAGATTTATAATGGAGATGCTTTAAATCATCTCTACATTAAGAAGATTGTGGATTCTGAGTCAGGTAGGGTTACTTTAAGTTATATCGGTAAAGGTGAGCTCTTTGCTCTTTACAAAAATAAGGTCTACAGGGTTTTATATAAGCACGAGCATGTTGTCGAGACTTATCCTGTTCAATAAAATTTTTCCCATTTTTTTTCTGTAATCGCAATATAATTTAGCCGGAGATATCAGGCTTCGTTTCTTTTCAATAAATATTTATGCAGATATTGAACTATTGTTAGATAGGGTAGTCTTCTCTATACAACCCTAATATTTTAAGTGCTTCAATAGATATCTCTTCAGCTCTTTGAACAATAGAATCTAATCTGTTGACAAGATCCGATCTTCTTAATTCATCCCATGCTTCCATTTCAATTCTTCTAACATCCTCTTTTTTAATATCAAATTGTACTGCTACCTCTTTTAGGGGTAGCCTATATAAATCCCTCAACACCAGAATCTTTGCTTGCTCTTCAGGTAAGCTGCGTATTGCATTCAATATATAGTGTGTCATAGCTATTTCACACATAACAAACTGCTCATAGAGCGGCTGAACTGCTTCATCATCTCTATGATTTACAAATGATTCGAAAAGCGAGGGATCATACGACATATGCTCTAAGAAAAGAGCCCCGCGATACATTCCCACTGCACGAGAAATAAACAAGTTTATCCTTTCTGATGCTGATGAAACAGCTTTATTTTCCGGAGGTTCTAAACCTATATCTTTGAAAAAAGGTAATAAAAGTCCTTCTAGCTCTGCATCTCTAGTAACTATAGAATAAGCTACGCTTTCTACTTGTATCGCATAATGCTGAAAATTATTATATGTTTGCTGCGAAATAAAATCATCAATTGATGGAAAAGTAATTATTAAATCATTTCCTGAGGATAAATCTAATCCATGACTGCTTCCTTCCTGTATATGAATAGAAGAAAAACTTTCAAAAAAATCTAGCATTCCATAGTAACTCATATTAATCAATAGCTGCTCCTTTATTTTAAATTCCTGTTCTTTAAACAGGGAGTCAACGCTAATATGTAAACTTTGTACTGCTCTTGATAAAGCTTCAAATTTTCTTTTTATAATTGGGCATACCTCTGTAAGCTCTTGTTTAGTATACGCCCTCTCCATCTCTGGTATTCCTGTCAACAATTCTAGGTTTCTCCTTATATTAAAAGGTGGATTTAATTGATACATAGTTGGAGTTCTTCCCTCCTGAGGAGTTAGCTTGCTCTCCTGTACTACTTCTAATACCCCCACCCCAACTAGCAAATTCGTATAATAATGCACAGATTGATATGGTTCTCCGGTTAAATGTATAATATCTTGTCTAGAAAAAACAGAAGGTAAGTCACCCTTTTTAATAGCATCAAAAATAAACGTGTGGCCGTATTCGATGGATCTCTCCTTAGAATCGTTTGTTTTTATTCTTCTGGCGTACGCATCATCAGAAGATAGATAGATAAGCGAAAAAACTATCAATAGAATACCACCTGTTTTTAGATTCATTTTAAATATTTTTATTCCCCTTCTATTGAAAATATACCATAGTTTTATATAAAGTCAAATTGGTTAAAAAAGAACTACTGTTAACAAAAACATGCGTGTTGTTGCACTTTTATTTTTTAATATTTAATTTTTGATTTAACTGCCTTATACTGTAGCTACTATGAAGCCGTTAGTAATTATTCCTGCACATAACGAAGAGAGATTATTGGGCGGGGTTTTAGAGGATATATTAAGACCCAACCTTTTCGACGTTCTTGTTATCGACGACGGTTCTATAGATGATACTTATCAGCTGGCGGGCTCTTATCCGGTTGCAGTGTTAAAAAATGAGATCAATATGGGTAAGGGTGCTGCGTTAAAGAGGGGTTTTGACTATGCAAAGAGCAGGGGCTACAGAGATATTATCGCAGCCGATGCTGATGGACAGCATAGAGTAGAAGACCTAATTGTTATATATAACGTATCTTTAAACTCAAGTGCTGATATAATCATAGGAAATAGAATGTGGCATCCGCAGAATATGCCCTGGATAAGAAAGGCGACAAATACCCTGATCTCTAAAGCGCTCTCTTGCATTGCTAAGGTATATATTCCGGATACACAGTGTGGTTTGAAATTATTAAGAGAGCATACGCTTTCAGATTTAAGCATATCCAGCAATAAGTTTGAAGTTGAATCAGAGATACTGCTTAAGGCTATAAATAGGGGATATAGAATAGAGTCTGTCAATATCTCATCAGTTTACATTGAAGGCAGGAGGAGCCATATCAGGCCTTTTCGAGATACGATACGTTTCTTGAGGTATTTTTTCAAAGTTCTCTGCAGTAGATGAATAGTTTTAAATCTCAGCTATTAAAAATGGTAGAATCTCAGATCCAAACCCGCGGCATAAAAGATAATAGATTGCTCGCGGTTATGAAAGAGGTAGAGAGAGCCTCTTTTGTTCCGAAGAGTGTTAAGGGCAGCGCCTATACAGATAGCCCTCTGTCTATCGGAGATGGTCAGACAATATCTCAGCCTTTTATAGTTGCGCTTATGACAGAAGCACTATCTTTAACAGGAGAAGATAGGGTTTTGGAGATTGGGACAGGGAGTGGATATCAGACTGCAATACTTTCATTGTTATCGAAAGAGGTCTACACCGTCGAGAGAATATCTTCACTTATTGAAAAAGCAGAGTTCCGTTTGAAAAATTCTGGTTACCATAATATATCTTATAAACTGGACGATGGCAGTCTGGGCTGGGAAGAGTATGCTCCTTACGATAAGATAATGGTAGCTGCAGCTTCTCCGGGGATACCGGAACCATTAATCCGGCAATTAAATCCCGGGGGAAAAATTGTTATTCCTTTAGGCGATAAAGATTATCAGAAGTTAACTTTGGGGATAAAAGAAGATCAGGGTATCAAAGAAAAGGTGCTTTGCGGTTGTTTCTTTGTGCCGTTAATAGGCGAACATGGTTTTTAAGGATAGATTATGAAAAATATTGTTTGGGTAATTTTGGTTGCAGCCGCACCCGTTCTAGAATTGCGGGGTGCGATACCTCTGGCTATAAAGATGGGACTTGATCCTTATGAGGTTTTTCTCTTCTCCGTGATCGGAAATATCCTGCCTGTTCCTATCCTGCTTTTTGTTTTCTCTCCAATCACCAAAAAATTGAGAACCCTGTCCTTTTTTTCAAAATTCTTCAATTGGCTGGAAGAGAGAACTAAACGTAAAACAACTCTAATTGAAAAGTATGAATTTATAGGTCTAATTCTTTTTGTTGCAATTCCATTTCCGACGACAGGTGCCTGGACCGGTTCTTTTGCCGCTAGCATCTTCAAGATGAGATTTACAAGGGCCTTTCTTGCGATCACACTAGGGGTTATTATTGCGGCTATTATTGTGAGTTTAATATCCTGGAGTGGGTTTTCGTTATTTAAATCATAGCCGATGAGATTTGAATTAGTAAGCAATTATAGGCCCATGGGAGATCAGCCTGAAGCAATAGAATCTTTGACTAAAGGCTTTAGGTCTTCATCTCGGCAGACTCTTCTTGGGGTTACCGGAAGCGGTAAGACTTTTACGGTTGCCAATCTGATAAAGAATCTGGGTTTATCTACTCTTGTTATCTCGCATAACAAGACTCTTGCAGCCCAGCTTTATAGAGAGTTTAAAGATTTCTTTCCTCACAATGCTGTTGAGTATTTTGTAAGCTACTATGATTACTACCAGCCCGAAGCGTATATTCCTGCTACGGATACTTATATAGAGAAGGATGCAGCTATAAATGATGAATTGGATAAATTGAGGTTGAGGTCTACATCAGCTCTTATGAGCAGAGATGATGTGATAATAGTTGCATCCGTATCCTGCATTTACAACCTTGGCTCTCCGCAGGAGTACAGAGAGCTTTTATTTGAGCTTAAGAGAGGAGATTCCATATCCAGAGACGATATTCTTAGAGGGCTTGTTGATATTCAATATGGAAGAGATGATATTGAACTAAAGAGAAAATTTTTTAGGGTAAAGGGTGAACTTATAGATATCTTTCCTGCATATGCTGAGTCTCCATGCCGTATTCAACTCTACGATGATAGGGTGGTCAGGATTTCAGAGATTGATCTTATAACAGGTGAGATAGTATCTGAACTAAATAGATTCTTGCTTTATCCGGCAAAACATTTTGTTGCAGCGGAAAAGAGTATCAATTCAGCACTCTTATCCATAGAGGATGAGTTGAAAATAAGGACAGATGAACTTAAGAATGAGAATAAGATCCTTGAATATCAGCGGCTTCTTTCAAGAACCAGGTATGATATTGAGATGCTGAAAGAGGTTGGCTACTGTCACGGGATTGAGAATTATTCCAGGCATCTGTCGAATAGGTCTTCTGGGTCCCGCCCATGGTGTCTGCTTGATTATTTTCCCAAAGATTTTCTTTTAATCATAGATGAGTCTCACGTTAGTCTTCCTCAGATAAGAGGAATGTATAATGGAGATAGGGCTAGAAAGCAGACTTTAGTTGACCACGGTTTCCGGCTTCCGTCCTGTCTGGATAACAGGCCTTTAAAATTCGACGAGTTTGAATCTTTGCTAAGCAGGGTTCTCTATGTTTCAGCTACGCCGTCAAAATATGAAGTAGAGAAAAGTAATCTCCAGGTCGTAGAGCAGATCATAAGACCTACAGGAATCTTGGATCCTGAGATAGAGGTTAAGCCTGCTGACTCCCAGATTGAGGATTTAATATTTCAGATAAAAAATAGAGTAAAAAAGAATGAACGGTCGCTGGTAACTACTCTCACAAAGAAGATGGCAGAGGATCTATCTTCTTACCTTTCTGAGCTGGGGGTAGAGGTTGCATATCTCCATTCCGAGATAGATACGATTAAAAGAGTCGAGGTCTTAAAAGACCTGCGTTTAAGAAAGATTGATGTTATAGTAGGGGTCAACCTGCTTAGAGAAGGGCTTGACCTTCCGGAAGTATCTTTAGTCGCCATTCTCGATGCCGACAAGGAGGGTTTCTTGCGTTCTGGGATATCTCTAACACAGGTTGCAGGCAGAGCTGCCAGAAATATAAATGGGAGAGTCATTATGTATGCCGATAAGATAACAGAGTCGATGAGATTTACGATATCAGAGACAGAGAGAAAGAGAACTATACAGCTTGAATATAATAGGAAACATAATATAAAGCCTAAGACCATTCAGAGAGCTATAGCTGATTATCTGGATTTTTATAATGATTCCAGACAGATGGTTAGAGAGGCTGCAGGGGAGAGAGGCGGATTGGAGCTCCAGTTTTTAATAGCCGAGCTTTACAATGATATGGAGGAGGCAGCGAGAAACCTCTATTTTGAAAAAGCGGCCAAAATAAGAGATTTAATATCGAATTTGAAAGATAAGAATAGTATATCTGAGGATGAGATTTTGAAAATATTAAAAGATGTCCCGGGTAAAAAAAATGTCAAAAAGATTAAATCAGATAAAAATAAAAAAAAGGATTAAGCCGGGCACTATTGCTTCTGAGGTAGTTGTTCTAGATAACATTGGCTCTACTCAGGATTATATCTTTGAGAATTTGGACAGTCTTAAGGATGGTGCGGTAATAGTTGCAGAGAACCAATCAAATGGATACGGCCGGATGGGTAGGGTTTGGCATTCGTCTTATGAGAGAGGTCTCTATATGAGTATATTGTTTAAAGGGGTTTTCTCTCCTTCAAGATATTCTGGTCTTACTATGCTGGGTTCGCTCTCTCTCTGCCGCTATCTAAGGCTGGAGTATGGTTTTGATTTTAAAATGAGATGGCCAAACGATGTTATGTTTAAGGGTGATAAGCTGGCAGGTATTCTGGCAAATATGAGAGATGGTGTTATTGGGCTGGGCTTCGGGGTTAATATCAATCAAGATCTAAGTGAGCTCCCTGATATGGCGACCTCTGTCTTCTTACTTAAAGGAGAAGAGATTGATAGGAATGTTTTTATTTCTAATTTTCTTAATCGGTTTCAGGAAGATCTAAAAGATTGGGAAGCGGAACCTTTTAGACACTTAAGAAAGCTCTGGCTCGATTTTGCTTTACTCAAAGGAAAAGAGATTACTGCCTCGACAAGCAGTGGTATAATCAGGGGAACTGTCGAGGATATAACAGAGGATTGTGGATTGATAATAAGAGGGGATATGGGCTATAAGATTGTACTCTCTGCTTCAGAGTTGATAAAGATAAGATGATATGAAAAATACTCTGTTAATAGATTTAGGTAATACGAATATCGGGGTAGCTGTTAAATCTAAAGGCAGCCTTGATAAGCCAGAAAGATTTAGCTTTGAAAATTTAGAATCTTTCAGGGCCTATTTGATGAACAAGGATTTTAAGAGAGTAGTCATGGTATCTGTTGTCCCAGAAAAAGAGAAGGTCATTGAAGTTCTTTTGAGAGAGTTCTCTGCTCAGATAGAGATAGATAAAGTGGGTGAGAATGTAGATATCCCTATCATAAGTAATTATGACAAAAATTCTAAGCTGGGTAAAGATAGATTACTCAATGCCTACTTTATTAAAGAAGAGATTGGCTTCCCTGCTATATCTGTGGATATTGGCAGTGCTATTACGGTAGATCTTGTTTCGGCCAAAGGGGAATTTCAAGGCGGTATTATTTTTCCGGGTTTTAAGACTATAGCCAGAGTACTTAAAGATAAAACCGAGATCTTACCGGAAGTCAATTTCGATTTTATTCCCCAGGGTTATTACGGCAGCAATACAGAAGATTGTATCAAGATTGGGGTTCTCACTGCTGTTAGCAGTCTAATGAATAGAGTGATAGAGAATTACAAAAAAATAGAGAGAAATAATAGCTTAGTAGTTATAACCGGTGGAGATGCTCGATTGATGCTTGATAACTCAAAGATAGATTTTATCCATCTTCCAGAGCTAACAATTAGCGCTTTAAGCCTTATATCTTCCTTAAAAGACTAATAAATGTAAAATATAGCCTTCTATACCTCTATCATCTTCTTTAGTCCTATAATGATTTAAAAACAATTCATATTCTTGTTTGCATATAATTCTTTTTAGTTGTATTGTTTTATTTCAAGATTTAGCACTCGATTATTGTAAATGCCAAAACAAGGAGGTAAAAGATGAATGTCAAGCCATTAGGTGACAGAATTTTGGTAAAACCTATGCAGGCGGAAGAGAAAACCAAAGGCGGTATTCTACTTCCAGACACAGCAAAAGAGAAACCTCAACAGGGCGAGGTTGTTGCTGTGGGCCAGGGAAAGACTCTGGAGACGGGAGAGGTAAAGAGCCCTGAGGTTAAAGTTAAAGATAAGGTTTTGTACGGTAAGTATTCCGGAACTGAAGTAACAGTTGAAGGTGAAGAGTATCTTATCATAAGAGAAGACGATATACTTGCAATAGTAGCATAATTAGGAGGTAATAAAATGTCAGCAAAACAACTTTTGTTTGACCAGGAAGCAAGAAGAAAGATTTTAGAAGGGGTTGAGAAATTAGCTTCGGCAGTTAAGGTTACATTAGGCCCTAAGGGGAGAAATGTTATTCTGGATAAAAAATTCGGTTCTCCTACAATAACAAAAGACGGAGTTACAGTTGCAAAAGATGTTGAACTTGAGGATCCTTTTGAAAATATGGGAGCACAGCTCGTAAAAGAGGTAGCAGAAAAGACCTCCGATGTTGCAGGTGATGGAACTACTACTGCAACAATACTTGCAGAGGCTATCTATAGAGAGGGTCTTAAGAATGTTACAGCAGGTGCAAATCCTATGGCACTTAAGCGTGGGATTGAAAAATCTGTTGAGAAGATCGTTGAGGAATTAAAGAAGCTTTCTAAGCAGGTTAAGGATAAGAAAGAGATTACTCAGATTGCAACGATTGCAGCCAATAATGATATTTCAATTGGTGAGTTGATAGCTGAAGCTATGGAAAAAGTTGGTAAAGACGGTGTTATTACAGTTGAAGAGTCTAAGACTCTCTCAACCAACCTTGAAGTTGTAGAAGGTATGCAATTTGACCAGGGTTACCTCTCTCCGTACTTTGTAACGGATACAGAGAGAATGGATGTGATCTTAGAGGATCCCTACATCCTTATATATGAAAAGAAGGTCACTGCTGTTAAAGATCTCTTGCCTTTACTTGAGAAGATTGCAAGAACGGGTAAAGCACTTGTGATAATCGCTGAAGATCTTGAAGGTGAAGCCCTTGCAACTCTTGTTGTAAACAAGATTCGCGGAACACTGTCCGGATGTGCTGTTAAGGCTCCAGGCTATGGTGAAAGAAGAAAAGCGATGCTTCAGGATATTGCAACTTTAACCGGCGGCCGTGCTATCACAGAGGATCTTGGTATTAAACTTGAGAGTGTTGAGATAGAAGATTTAGGTAGAGCTAAAAGAGTGAATATAGATAAAGATAATACAACTATTATAGGTGGAGAGGGTGCCGTTAAGGATATAGAGGCAAGAATTGCGCAGATAAAGAAGCAGATTGAAGATTCTGATTCTGATTATGATAGCGAGAAGCTGCAGGAGCGTTTGGCAAAGTTAGCCGGTGGCGTTGCTGTAATCAACGTTGGCGCTGCAACAGAGACTGAGATGAAAGAGAAGAAGGCTCGTGTTGAAGACGCGTTACATGCAACACGTGCAGCGGTTGAAGAAGGAATTGTTCCTGGAGGTGGAGTTGCGTTTTTGAGAACAATACCTCAACTTGAATCGTTGAAGCTTGACGGTGATCAGCAGGTAGGAGTTGATATTATACGCCGGGCATTAGAAGAGCCTATAAGACAGCTTACAATGAATGCAGGGGAAGAGGGTGCGATAATACTTGAGAAAGTTAAGAATGAAAAGCTTGAAGTGGGTTACGATGTCAATCTGTCAGAGTATGTCAATATGTTTGAGGCAGGTATAATAGACCCGACAAAAGTTACAAGGAGTGCTTTAGAGAATGCATCTAGTATAGCATCGCTACTTCTTACAACAGAGGTTCTTATATCCGATAAGCCTGAAGAGGATAAGGGTTCTGCTATGCCGGCTGGCATGCCTCCTGGAGGAATGGGTGGAATGTATTAAGCTTGAATAGATAGGCAATTTTATTAAAGCCCCGGATAAGTCCGGGGCTTTTTTGTTGCAGCTTTTCTTAATATACCTGTTGTCAACACAGGTTTACATAATAGGTCTTTTAAGCGCCCTTTTTAGTCTCTTCTCTCAATTCTTTTTATAAAAAATCCTCTGTTTTGAGCTTAGTTTGCGGGTATTTAAGACCTAATTCTTTTTTTGGCATAAAATTTGCTTATTAAACTACAAAGGCCGGGAGAACAAAAACCAAAAGGTTTTCCTAAAGGCAGAAGCCGAGGCCTAATGAAAGAATCCCTTCCTTCCGAGCTTGCTCGGAAGGAGGACCAAAAAAGCTCTCTGAAAAGAAAAAGAAAAACGAAAGAGGAGACCCAAGTCCTTCTCAGGCCCCCGCCTGTGGCCAAGCCCCTCCTCCTAAATCAAAAACTCGGGTCTCCCTTTTTTTATTTTTTTAAATTTTCCCTTTTTTCCTTGACACTGATTCCTTTCTAAGTTATATTTAACCGAAGTCTGGTTAGATTGGTAATAAAGATAAATGGGTAAAGACCTGAAAGATAGGGGGTTTTTATCCTATCTTTTGTTTATTAAGAGGCCCTTGTAGCTCAGACGGTAGAGCACGTCCTTGGTAAGGACGGGGTCAGCGGTTCAAGTCCGCTCGAGGGCTCGGAAGTTAAAGCATAGTATGATTGAATGCTTAATCAGGAGGTGAAAGATGGCTAAAGAGAAGTTTGAACGGACAAAGCCGCATGTAAATATTGGAACAATAGGACACGTTGATCACGGTAAGACAACGTTAACATCAGCTATAACATCTATTCTTGCTCAGTTAGGTTTGGCGGAACAGAAGAAGTATGAAGATATAGATAATGCACCTGAGGAGAAGGAGCGTGGATTAACAATCAATATAGCACATGTCGAATATCAGACAGAGGCGCGTCATTACGCGCATATAGACTGTCCCGGACATGCTGACTATATCAAAAACATGATCACAGGAGCTGCTCAGATGGATGGAGCCATACTTGTGGTTTCGGCGGCAGACGGGCCTATGCCTCAGACAAGAGAGCATATACTTCTGGCGCGTCAGGTAAATGTACCTGCAATAGTTGTATTTTTAAATAAGACAGACCAGGTAGACGATGAAGAGTTAATAGATTTAGTTGAGCTTGAAGTAAGAGAGCTGCTTTCAAAATATGAGTTCCCCGGTGATGAGATACCTGTTATAAGAGGCAGCGCTCTTCAGGCCGGTGAGTGTGCTTGCGGTAAAGAAGATTGCGGGAAGTGTAAACCGATCTTTGAACTGATGAAAGCAGTAGATGATTATATCCCTACGCCGAAGAGAGACGTGGATAAACCGTTTTTGATGGCGGTTGAGGATGTCTTTACAATAACAGGGCGCGGGACAGTCTCAACAGGAAGAGTAGAGCGCGGAAAGATCTTATCAGGTTCCGAGGTAGAGCTTGTAGGCTTACGCGATACACGTAAGACTGTCGTAACATCAGTTGAGATGTTTAGAAAGATTCTTGATGAAGCAATGGCAGGAGATAATGTAGGGCTGCTCTTAAGAGGAGTAGAGAAAGATGATATAGAGAGAGGTATGGTTATAGCCCAGCCTGGAAGTATCACACCTCATAAGAGATTCAAATCTCAGGTATATATCTTAGCCAAAGAGGAGGGCGGCCGTCATACCCCGTTCTTTAACGGTTATCGTCCGCAGTTCTATTTCCGGACAACAGATGTAACAGGCGTTGCAGCACTTCCTAAAGGAGTTGAGATGGTAATGCCCGGTGATAATGTTGAATTTGTAATAGAGTTAATCAAGCCCGTAGCACTTGAGAAGGAACTGCGTTTTGCTATCCGTGAAGGCGGTAGAACGGTAGGTGCCGGGGTTGTTTCTGAAATTATAGA